>JBGOZA010000015.1:0-14621 GCA_041480025.1 Bathyarchaeia archaeon
CGAGACAGGTGAGAAATCAGAATTCAGTTGCATTGGAATGAACGGGCACCATGGGAATCCAATACTTGAACTGAGGAGCAGCATTACAAGGAAAGAGGATGCTGATAAGATTCTTCTCAAAATCCTGCATGAACTCTCTCCTCTCGATGAGACCCTTCTAAATGCAGAATTTCCAAATCATCTAGATGAAAGAGACTGGTTCTATATACGTTTGGACAAGCAACAAGCTTTTCTGGGCTCCACAGCCATAGCATACCATGACAGTATCAGTTTTTCCTTCCATCTCAATTCCAGACCAGAATCATTAGGAGAATTGAGACATATTCTTGAAACTGCTAATGAGAACGGAGAAACCATGTAATGCGAACCATCAGAAGACGATATCTAGTCTTCAAGATTGACTCAAAAGCAATCCTATCGCGGAGGAATGTACTGGAACTCCTGAAAGAAGCATCGGGGAACGAAGCTTTCAGCATTACTCTTCTAACCTATGTTCCAGAAATAATGGAAGGGATAATTCGTTGTGATCATAGGAACATAGGCAGAGTCAGGGAGATACTCAATGGGTCTTTTGACGGGGCAGTTGTTAGGACCCTTAGGACTTCAGGGACTGTAAGAACATTGAAGAATACCTTCTCAGAACTCTCAGGCCCGAGGAAAAAAAACAAGCAAGACTTAAGGAAAGGTTTTTAGAGACCGAACTCTCGATAAACTTAGGCTAGAAAGATCTTCTTTGGATGGATGATAATGGCAATGTTTAGTGCACCTGGTGCTTATGACAGGGCCATAACAGTCTTCTCCCCTGATGGCCGCCTTTTTCAAGTAGAATATGCCTTGGAGACAGTAAAGAGAGGCTCAACAGTCTTAGGAATAGCCTGCAAAGAAGGAGTTGTATTGGCTGCAGAGGAGAGACCTTCATCTAAACTGCAGGATCCCGGCTTCACATGGAAGATATTCGAAATTGATACTCACGCAGGTGCAGCAATTTCGGGACTCAGCTCCGATGCCAGAATACTCGTTGATAGAGCGAGAATAGATGCTCAGAGTAATCGGCTGATGTATGATGAGCCCATGGATATTGAAGCACTCTCAAAAAGGATCGGAGACATCATGCAACTATACACTCAACATGCAGGAGTAAGGCCTTTCGGAGTCACGATGATATTCGGAGGAGTCGATAAGCAAGGACCTCAATTATTGCAGGCGGATCCCAGTGGGGCGTGTTGGAAATACAAGGCAGTTGCTATAGGCATCGGTAATGAAACAGTGAAAGAGATTCTTGAAAAAGAGTATGATGCTGACTGCAACTTGAAAGATGCAATCGCACTTGCAGTGAAATGCCTATCCAAAGTCGCTGAAGGAGGCATCCTTGCTGAGAATGTAAGAGTTGTCACAGTTCCTACCGAGACCAAAGAATTCACCAGATTGTCAACAGAGGAGATTGCGGGATATATCTCAAGAATAGGGTAACACACAGTTGGACGACAAGTATACTCTCGCCAAGTTATCCGTGGGAGGAGACCATTTCGAGATTCTGGTGAAACCCGACCCGGCACTCGATTTTAAGTTGGGACGTCAATCAGAAATATCAAAAGTACTCGTGGCTGATCAAATCTTTACAGACTCAAACAAAGGTCAAAGGGCATCCGAAGAGAAACTTAAGAAAGCTTTTGGAACAGATGATGTCTACAAAATTGCAGAGGCAATACTTCATCGTGGTGAACTCCAGTTAACAACAGATCAGCGCAGAGAACTAGTCGAGGTAAAGAGAAAGCAGATAGTCAACTTCATAGTGAGAAACTGCATCGATCCGAGGACAAAGGCACCACATCCACCACTTCGCATAGAACAAGCTTTAGGCCAGATACGATTGATAATAGATCCTTTCAAGAGCGTAGAGGAACAGGCAAGAGAAGCCATAGATTCACTCAGACCCATTCTTCCCCTCAGAATAGAAAATCTTAGAATAGCAGTCAAAATCCCAGCTGAATATGCTCCAAGAGCTATTGGAGCGGCCAAAGAGTTTGGCACCCTGTCAAATGAGGAATGGCAGACTGACGGGTCTTGGGTAGCGATAGTAGAGATGCCTGCTGGACTTCACACAAATTTCCTAGATAGAATAGGAAAGATAACTCAAGGCAATTATCAGACAAGAATCCTCAAATAAGGCCTTATTTGATAGTGGTGTGAACGCGTTCAGAACGAAGATTTGAAGAACATAACGGTGACTTTAGGAATTGTCGCTTTTAGTAGAGAGAAGAACACTTGTGCTACCTGGAGATGCATTGGCAGAGGGTGATTTTAACCCTGGAGAGAACACCTACAGAGAAGGAGGCAAAATATACGCTTCCTTGATAGGTCTTGCAAACATCTCTGGTAAAAATGTGTATGTAGTCGCCCTCAGAGGCTTTTATATGCCCCTTGTTGGTGACCTCGTAATCGGAAATGTGGTCGATCTCCGCCTAAATGGATGGGTAGTAGACATAAACGCGCCCTATACCGCGATGCTTTCAACCTCAGAGGCTTTCGATAGATCCTTCAACTCACGACGGGACGAAATGACCGGCTATCTTGATGTCGGTGATATAGTAATAGCGAAAGTTGTAGATTTTGACAGAACAAGAGACCCTCAACTAACAATAAAGGAAGGAGGATTAGGCAAAGTTCAACGCGGGCGTATAGTTCGGGTTACGTCAACAAAGATTCCGCGCGTGATTGGTCGCAAAGGTTCTATGATAAACTTGTTGACAAAAGAAACCAACACGCGAATCACTGTAGGACAGAATGGAATTATTCTAGTATCAGGAGAAAAGCCTGAGACAGAAGCCCTTGCAGTAAAAGCTCTTCAAATGATTGATGAAGAGGCACACACGCCAGGTCTTACCGACCGTATAAGCGCACTGTTGAAAGAAGGAAGTGAGCAGAGAATTGAATCAAGCAAAGAATGAGAAATTGATCAGTGAAGATGGAAAAAGGGGCGATGGAAGAGGACCCAATGACCTGCGCCCCATAAAAATTGAAGTAGGTACTCTGGAAAAAGCAGATGGTTCTGCATATATAGAATGGGGAAAGAACAAGATACTGGCAGCCGTCTACGGACCTAGAGAAGTTCATCCGAGACACTTGGCGCTTCCAGACAGGACACTTTTCAGATGCAGATATCATATGGCGCCGTTTTCTACATCCGAGAGGAAAAACCCCGCACCCTCGCGTAGAGAAGTGGAGATTTCAAAGGTTATTAGGGATGCTATAGAGCCCGTTATCTTTACAGAACTCTTCCCAAGAACAGGAATCGACGTATACATTGAGGTTCTGCAGTCGGATGGAGGAACCCGTTGCGCAGGCATAACGGTAGCATCGTTGGCACTTGCAGATGCAGGGATACCTATGAAAGATCTAGTTGCTGCCTGTGCGGCAGGCAAGATAGATGATCAAGTGGTTTTGGATCTGAGCGATATTGAGGACCAGAAGGGCCAAGCAGACTTGCCGGTGGCAATTTCACCGAGGAATGAGAGAATATCACTCCTACAAATGGACGGCCTGATGAGCTACGAAGAATATGAGAAAGCACTTAATCTGGCAATAGAAGGCTGCAAACGACTACAAGCGATGCAACAAGAGGCACTGAAGAAGAAGTACGCTGTCGGGGAAGAGGAAGAGGAAGTCAAGGGAGAAACTGAAAACGAGGTGTCAAGTGAATGAGTGCCTCTTACGATACACCAATCAGCATAAAAATGAAAAGAATTGGCGAATTATTGATTCAAGACAAGCGTCTCGATGGAAGAGGACTTCTTGACTATAGAGAGATAAAAGTTGAAACAGGAATAATCGACAAAGCGAATGGCTCTGCCCTAGTATTGCTTGGGAAAACAAAAGTAATGGTTGGAATAAAGGTAGAGTCTGGGACGCCTTTTCCTGACACCCCTGAAGAAGGTGTCCTCACCGTCAATGCTGAACTTGTTCCCATAGCCTCACCAACATTTGAGACAGGTCCTCCGGGAGAGCAAGCAGTCGAATTGGCCCGTGTAGTGGACAGAGGGATTAGAGAATCGAAATCCATAGATACAAAGAAACTCTGCATCATCCCAGAGAAGAAAGTCTTCATCGTCTTTGTTGACATCTACATATTGGACCACGATGGTAACCTATTCGATGCCTCAGCACTAGCCGCAATGTTAGCACTTTCAACAGCGAAAATCAGGGAGTTCTACACCGAAGATGGCGAAGTAAAATACAGGGAGAATCTGGTGAGCCTGCCTCTTCAAAACCATGTTTTTGAAGTCACTATGGCAAAGATCGGTGATAAACTGGTCGTTGACCCATCCCTTGAGGAGGAATCCGCTGTCGATGCTCAGATCACTATAGCGGTTGATGACAACAACATGATTTGTGCAACCCAGAAAAGCCGAACAGGAGTTTTCACTGTGACGGACATACTTCAGGCTGTAAAGATAGCACAGGCAAAGGTGAAAGAGCTCAGAGACAAGACCCTAGGGGGCTTGCAAGAATGAGCCACAGAGCGAAATCACCGCTAGGCGGTATGGGAGCAAGATATGGAAGATCAGTAAGGGCCAAAATCGGCAGAATACAAACCGATGCACACCAGAGGTATGTTTGCACTGTTTGCGCTAACGTGACAGTTGAGCGAAGCAGTGTAGGCCTATGGAAATGCAACAAATGCGGGAACACATTTGCTGGCGGAGCTTACACTCCAACCACCAAGATAGGCGACGTTGCCAAGAGAAGTGCCAAGTGAGAATCAAACACTTCTCTGCAATAGGCGATTGAACTTCTATGTTTCAGTTTAATTTTCTAGTTACCTATTCCTACGACTTCTTGGGAGCCCGAAGAGAGATAAGAAAAGCTCTGAAGTCACTGGGTGACGATTCAGCCCTTGTCAGGAGGACGTTAGTTAAGGGAATAATAGGTGTGGTGACTTCACTCGATAGCCACGAGATTGCCACCAATCTGAGAAAACTAGCTGTTGAGGATCCTCATGATTTCTATTACACACAACGCTGGATACCAATAGATATCTGGACCTCTTCCGATATCCCAAATATGAAAGAAGGAGTTAAGAAAGTCGCAAAGATTGGAACAAATGAACGCTGGATGATGGTCGTCGAGAAGAGAAGATACGAAACACATCATACGGCAGAAATCATAAGAGACCTTGCAGAAGGAATTGAGGGGCTTGTGGATTTGAAGAACCCAGAGAAAATCCTTAGAATCGACATCCTGGGCCCCTACGCTGGGATATCTCAGCTTGGGCCAGAAGACATCTTCTCATCTGTCAGATTCCCATCCGAATAGCGATTCATATCTTGAACTTCAATAGCGTGCGCTACTGAAGGTTGAGTCATTGTTCATAATGGTCAGTTTTCGTTCATAATGATTGGTGGGCTCGCCGCATATCCGCAACATAGCGCCCATAGTGAGCAATAACTCAGTGATAACCATCTAGCAATGCCTAACAACTTACCGGTGAGTTCACTTGGGGGAAGAACAACTCACTGGAGAGAAACAACTCACGTGCGTCACCTCTCTTGATATGAAGCGAAGCTTTTCTTCAAAAAGGAAGATTCATTCATGGTCGATTGGTGAAAGCCTCATCAGAGCATCGTTTAGTTAAAATGTGTGCATTCCACTTCTGAATTGATGTGCGGAGAGGATACGACTGGCTGAAGTCAGAGGGAAAGGTTTCCAGAGATTAGTTCCTATCGATGAAGCCATCAGCAGTTTCTTCTCGAGAGTTCCCCTAAAGAAGATGAAGACAGAGCCCCTGCCCATAGTTACTTCTCTGGGAAGAGTATTGGCGAAAGATGTCCTATGCACTCGAGATGTCCCACCGTTTGATAGAAGCGCCGTTGACGGATATGCTGTAAAGGCTGAAGACGTATTCGGAGCCTCAGAGACAAATCCGATAGTACTCAACGTCAAAGGGAAGTCAAGCACAGGCATCATACCAGACAGAGTATTGGAGAAGGGATCGACCATGCAGATAGCGACAGGTGCTCCGATGCCCCGTGGAGCCGATGCAGTAGTCATGGTCGAATACACAGAGACAACTGACTCTAGCAGAGTTGAGATCTATGGAACGGTGACTCCTGGCGAAAATGTGTCTCTCCAAGGAGAAGATGTGAAGAAGAATGATCTCATTCTCAAGTCCGGTACATTCCTTAAGCCTCAAGACATTGGAATTCTTGCTGCGCTGGGAGTATCTGAAATTGATGTTATGAGAAAACCAAGAGTTGGGATACTCTCCACAGGAAATGAGCTTGTCAGCCTTGGATCAGAAATCCCAAGGGGAACAATCTTCGACTCTAACAAACCAATGCTCTTGTCCATGGTTCAACTATCAGGTGCTGAGCCAATAGATCTTGGAACGGCAATAGATGTAAGAGAGGACATAGCTGAAAGATTGAGAGCGGGTCTAGAGTCCACAGACATGATTCTGACCAGCGGTGGAACATCCGTTGGTGAACGCGATCTTCTCCCGGACACTGTGAACACGTTAGGTTCTCCGGGAGTTCTGGTTCACGGAGTAGCCATGCGGCCAGGAAGACCAGTCGCCTTGTGCGCAGTAGATGAAAAACCCATCATTCTTCTCCCAGGATTTCCTGTCGCAGCTCTGATAGCCTTTGACGTATTTGTTGAACCCATCATTCTGAGAATGCTCGGCGCCAGCGTTGGGCAAAATGAATCACCCACCATAAAGGCAAGAGCAACCCGAAGGATTCCGTCAAGTCCTGGAATCAGGTCATTTGTAAGAGGCCAAGTTCTTAGAAGAAATGGAGCAACCCTCTTCGAGCCACTGAGATCTGCGGGATCAAGCGTAATCTCCAGCATGGTTAGGGCAAATGGCATGCTCGTTATCCCTGAGAACAAGGAGGGTGTTGAAGAAGGAGAAGAAGTCGTGGTGAGATTGTTGAGAACGATGGAGGAATAATGGAATATGAGTCGGAAGGTTTTCAGAGAACTCGTCAGTGTGGAGGACGCAAAAGAAGCTTTGAGAAAGCATTTTGACCCAAAGCCGTTGGGCACTGAGAAAGTAGATATCGGCTTGGCGGTCGGTAGAGTATTGGGTGAAGACGTCACTTCCGATGTTGACGTCCCTCCATTTGACAGAGCATCGATGGACGGATATGCAATTCAGGCTGAAGCGTCCTTCGGTGCAGAGGAAGACAAGCCGGTCAGACTAAGTGTTGTTGGAAGTATAATGGCCGGCGATGTATCGACAATTGCGGTCCAGAAAGGAGAAGCCGTGGAAATATCTACTGGAGCACCGGTTCCTAAAGGAGCCAACGCCGTAGTCATGGTTGAGTTTACTTCCGTTTGGAATGGACTCAGAGTCTACAAAGCCGTAGCACCAGGAGAGAACATAATGGCTAGTGGAGCAGACATAATGGCTGGCGAATTAGTGTTACGGGCTGGACAGATTTTGACTCCTAGAGAGACGGGAGTTCTCGCCGCCGTAGGAAGGAAATATGTGGAGGTTTTCCGCAAGCCAGTGGTGGCAATTCTTTCCACAGGGAATGAAATTGCTGAACCAGGCTCCCCTCTGGAATTTGGCAAGATCTATGACATAAATGGTCGAACCTTGGCTGACACGGTAACTGAGAATGGAGGAATACCGAGATTTCTCGGAATCCTGGGTGACAAGAAAGAGGAGATTCAACAAAGAATAGTTGAGGCTTTGTCTTCTTCGGATATAGTCCTAGCGTCTGGTGGTACCTCAGCGGGAATAGGAGACCTTCTCTACAACATTATTGATGATCTTGGTCCTCCTGGAATACTGGTGCATGGGATTGCAGTCAGGCCAGGAAAACCTGCGATAATAGGTGTCGCCCGAGGGAAACCTGTCTTCGGTTTGCCTGGTTATCCGACTTCAGCTTTGATGATTTTCAAGATCTTTGTCCAACCTGTTCTGCGAGAGATGGCGGGTCTGCCATTGAGGCCCGATACCCGAATAGTGAAGGCAATAGCGGCAGAAAAGATTCTCTCATCGGGTGGACGCAGAGAGTTCACGCCTGTGAATCTGGTAAGATCCGAACCAGGATATGCTATCTATCCCGTGCCGGGTGGGTCCGGGGCCATCACAACCTTGGCTGAGGCAGATGGCTTCATAGAGATTCCTGAACATACTCTCTACGTTGATGAAGGAGAAACAGTTGAGGTCGAACTGTTTGGTCAGGAATTGAAACCAGCCGATCTGATGATAATTGGAAGCAACTGTGTGGGCATAGATATCATCCTCTCAATGATGAGAGAAAGACACCTCAACTGCACGTCCAAAATCATTAGCACAGGATCTTCTGGGGGATTAGTAGCCATAAGACGAGGCGAAGCGGACATTGCTGGAACCCATCTCCTCGATGCTGAGAGTGGTGTATACAACATACCATTCATGCGACAATTTCAGATTGAGGATGTCTCAATCCTAGTTAGAGGATATGGGAGAGAGCAGGGCCTAATTGTGGCCAAGAACAATCCCAAGGGGATACATGGATTCGAAGACATGATACGGCCTGACGTATCTATAGTCAACAGAAACCCCGGTTCCGGGACAAGAATACTTTTGGATATGAAACTAGCTTCTCTCGCGAGAGATAATGACACAACAATCGACAAAATCGTCAAACGCATCCAAGGCTATAGTTATGAATCGAAAAGCCACAGTTCTGTCGCTGTAGCTGTTCTTCAAGGAAAGGCTGATGTTGGCTTAGCTATACGCGCAGTTGCGGAAACCTATGGACTTGGTTTCTTGCCGGTGGCAAACGAGGAGTACGATTTTCTTATCCGAAAGGACAGACTGACAAAACCGTCTGTACAGAGTTTCCTGGAAGTTCTTAGGTCAGAGGAATTCAACAAGGAACTCCCAACAAAAGCAATTGGATTACATCCATCCAAAGATACAGGAGAGATTCTCTATGACCATCACTAATCACTCAGGAACTGCTTTTGGTTTGGTGCCGAGAGCGCGCGCCTGAGTTTCTGTAAGAGTCTAGAGAAGACCTTGGGAGACGATGAAAACTTTGCGCGCCAAGAATCTTTGGGATGGAACAAGCTTGGGCAACAGCGATGACCCCTCCCTTTCTTCTGGCTGCGAGCGGGAACAATCATTTTAACTGTCTTAACTGAACTATAGGTGGATGTAAAAATGTCAGATATTTTTGGGAAGCTCAAAAGTGGCGCGGAAAAGGTCGCAGGAAAGGTTGATGAGACAGTAGACGTCCAACGCATAGAGATGCAGATTCACTCACTCAAGAATCAGATAGAAGAACAATACCAGAAACTAGGTCAGATGACGTATGAAAACAACTTGAAAAATGAGTCTATAAACCCAGAGGCAGCAGGGACTATAGCGAAGATCACTGAGCTGAAGCAAATGATCCTTGCCAAGGAGGAAGAGATCAAGAATAGGAAGGATGACAAGATCGTTTCACAGGCAGCTACACCGGTTTCACAGGCGACTTCACCGGGTAGAAAGTTCTGCACAAAATGCGGCAAAGAGAACGATGTTAACAGCAAATTCTGCAACTATTGTGGCGCAGAGATGGTTTAATCGCGTAAGCGCCAAAAAGATTTGGAGCGCGCGCTAGAGGCAGCGTTATTCGACTAGACAAGAAACCAAATCATAGCACAAGTCAAAAAACAGGAAACCTAATGCTGCAGTCAACGAAATCAGAGAAGCGATAGCCAACACGATTGTCGCTGACTTCAGTCCTGCCCTATATTTAGACAAGAGTCCTATGAGATCATTACGTTTTGATTGAGAACTATGTATCAATTCGTCGAACAGAGAAAGAGCGGTCACAGTCGCTAGAAGCCAGAGATGGGGCTCAGAAAAACCTAGGACTATAGTGACTAGTCCGAATGTGAGTAGGCCGACTAAGAGGTTGGGACGATCTATCTTCCCTCCCAACGCAACACCCAATACTATTCCGAACACATAAGAGGATTCATCGGCACCAGATCGCGTCAGCCAACCCAGTAGAGCACCAGATGTAATTGCGTAAATGTAGCTACTTGCTTTTGATGAGGTCTCTCCGACATAATCTGCCAGTTTCAGTGTGGCCCCAGCTACACCGAAGGCCACTATTGTAGCTATGGGGAACAGAATGCCGGACATCACTGAACCAGCGACAAGTCTACAACTCTTAGTATTCTATCCAGTAGAATCTCCGGCAAATCCGAGTCTTCTGGGTTTCCTTTGATCGATCCCAAGATACTTATCACTTTGAAGCCTTCAATCTTGGCCATGCCAAGGAGTGGCCCTGTTTGACTGAATATTCTTCCGAAAGGAAACGGTTTGTCGCCTAGTTTCTCTGCTAGAAAAGTCGCTTCCTGCGCACTACTCGCAGCTATGTAGACTCTCTCTTCTGCCCGTTGGGACCTGAAGATGGAACATGAAAGGAAAGTTTTGCATCCATTCGAGATACCGTAGTCTAAAGCTGCCTCAGCAATATCATAGTTTGCGTATACATCATCATTGTTGGCACGCGATTCTCCAACCAACAATAAAATATTGGGGAGAACGCTCCTGCTTGCGTAGAACTCGAGGTGTGGAATATTGCATATACCTGATTCGTTAGAGCTGACGTAATCTGGGAAATATGGAGAATAGAGTTCTGCTACTTTCTCTGCCCGCATCCTTTCAATAAGTGCTTGACCAACCAAATGTACGGGTGATCGTTTGGAGGAAGCCAGATCTATGAAGACAGGATTCTCAAGTTCAATACTTTTTGTTGTTTGAACTTTTGATTTGTCCAAATTTCACACGCTTCCAACTTTTGGTTTAGCTAGTCTTCTTTCAGCTTCTGAGCTATTGACTTTGTCTTGCCACTTTCAACGATACGTATGTGTGTTTGCAGTCTCACATGTATGCCTATGCGCTCGAAAAGCCACAGTAATTGTTCACCTGTGATTCTTTCCTTCAGCTTTCCTGACTGCGTTGCCTGAATTATCGCTTTGCCAACCTGTTCAGAAACTTGCGGATACTGATTCTTTGCTGCTTCCCAGACTTCATCTGCTCGGTCTATGAAGTTTTCTCTCAGTATTGTTTCCGAGTCCTTGATTTCAATCGGTTTCTTAGTTTCTTCTTCCCGTGACTTGTTTTGCTGCTCCAGAGATTTTCTTCGCAACTCCTGCATACGTCTTCGCTTAAGTAGATCTAGCTCATTGTCTTCGGGCATCAGCTCTTCCTCAAAGGATATCAAGAAAGCTGAGGTGTTATCAGGTTCAAATAAAGGCTTCCTTAGACTGGCTAATGCTCTATGTCTTACGAATCCAGAGGTTGCGGTCCTTGCTGCTGTCCTTTATGACCTCAAGAAACCCTTTCTGGGATAGTTCTTCGAGTATACATAGAATAGTTGATTCTCGCAGTTCAGGAACATTGGCAATCACTTCTTCCAAGTCAAAAGGTTCAGTTAGGTCTTCAAGTATACCTGAGAGATGCCTCTTTGACCAGATAATGGCATTCAGGCTTTCTTTGATGAAAGCAATGGGATCTCTAGCCGTTAAAACCGATTTTCGGAATGGCGGAAATGGGTGTCCAAGCATAAGTGTTACTATGGATTCATTTAGAAGATTCCTCAAAGATGCTTCATAGGCTTCTGAACTATAGAAGATGAGCGGACGCCCATCTCCCTGACCTTGAATGGAGTCTCCAGACATCGCTAATCCCAGCTCTTGGTCCAGAACAACTATCGATCCTCCAGTGTGACCAGGCGTGTGGATAACTCGGAGTTCTCGTCCACTCAGTTCAAGGACTTGGTTGTTCTTGAGGGTCCTAATAGCTGAGGAAGCCATGTTCGCTTTTTCGAACATCGTCTCAAGCTTCGGTTCATCCAGTTCGTGTATATGTATTGTTGGTTGCGAGACCTCAAGGAGCCCAAGAATCCCACTTATGTGATCTTCATGACCATGAGTCAGGATAATATCTGTTATCTCGTTGGCGTTTCGGTTGTTCTTTCTAATGAGGGGAATTATTGCTTTCTCTGGAGAATCTGCTGCCCCAGAATCTATCAGAGTTATGGAATCTCCTAGAATTACTGTTATATTTGTAAGACTGTCAGTACCCCTTTCATCCCACGCCCAAGGGGATGAGACATGGTGAAAGATGTTCGGTTGACCCGTCTCCAATCACGATCAAAATAACTATGATTGGTCTCTTAAAGTCTACCATAGGGAGAAGAAAATACGGAATATTTCGAATCATTGCCAAGCGGGACGCAATTGGCCGTAGTGTGTTAATCGGTGGATTTTTATCCTACTGAGTGTTTTTGTCCTTTCAATCCAGATACTTATGAAGAATCTGGCCGACTTGAAGCGGGGTGGGGTAGCCAGGCTAACCCGCAGGGCTCATAACCCTGAGATCGGATGTTCAAATCATCTCCCCGCTACCACTAATCTTACGTCGTTTGAGCTGTTTTTTGGCTCTTTTTAGGCAAATAAGCTGATTAAATCCGTATCAGTTTTTGCGAGTAAAGCGCGCGCGCAAAGACTTGTGGGTCGTATGCGACAACCTAGAAATCAATTTTCCCGTTCCCTACCTAACCAATTATGTTGTTTCTGGAATTAATCGTGATGACCCCGATGACAGAACATTTTGGGAATCGAATCTTTCAGACTATCTGAAACCTGAGAAGATTAAGACACCTGTTTTTGTTCAGATGAACTGTCCCTTCCATGACTGCAAAGCCCACTACAAATTGCATAATAGGATAGCTGAGAATGGAAGCGTTATTTGTCCTACATGTCTAAAGAGAATCCCGCTCCCGGGTGGTTGGCCTACTGCAGAAAATATGGAAGAATGGGACCAATACGTTGGTAGCAAACGAGGAACGCTTACTTTCCTCCTGAATTGGATATTGAAATGATTCCGAGAGCACTGACCTCTCCCCAGCGGGATACGTTGTAAAGAAGAAACCACACCGCTCGCTCTGAACGTACAGGGCCCTAGGCGCCTACAGCGCACGCGCTGTTTCTCCTCGGATTCTCTATCTCCATCGAAGTACTTTCCTGTTGTAGAAGACTTCTGGAACTATGAGGAGGCCAGATAGTGAGAAGGGTATGACGATTAGCCAGTCCATCAATGTCATCGGAGCCGTCCCGAGTAGAGGTATACCAAATAAGATCCCTGTATAGGGTATAACGAAAGTCAGTGCCCCTGACAACAATACAGCGTAAAGGAGATACTTATTGTTGGTGAACCCAACTCGGAATGCGTTCTTTGTCTCTGAACGACAGTTCCAGACTACAACGAGTTCCTGCAATGTTGCTTGCATGAATGCTAATGACCTAGCCTCTTCCAAAGGTTCATGCATCACATAGTACGATACATAGAAGAGCACCGCAGTCCCGACGAACTGCGTGACAAGCGATCCCAGAATCGATGCTAACCTTCCATGGATGAGTCCCTCTTGAGGATTCCTAGGAGCACGTTTCATGACGTCATCAGATGGAGGGTCTTGACTTAGAGCGATTGCTGGAGCACCATCGGTCATGAGATTAATCCAAAGGATCATTCCCGCTGTCAAGGGAAGCTCAAGACCCAACAACGCGAAGGTTCCTATGACGAACAACTCGTCGAAGTTGCATCTTAGAAGAAAGAACGAGAACTTGCGAATATTGTCATAGATTGTCCGACCCCCTTCTACGGCATTAACGATGGTTGCGAAATTGTCGTCTGCAAGCACCATGTCGGCTGATTCCTTGGTCACATCGGTACCAGTTATCCCCATCGCAACACCGATGTCTGCTTGCTTGAGTGCTGGTGCATCGTTGACTCCGTCCCCGGTCATCGCGACGACGTGACCCTTATTCCTCAAGGCTTTGACTATGCGAAGTTTGTGTTCCGGTGAGACCCTCGCGTAGACCGAGATATCTTCGACTTCGCCCTCGAATTGATTATCATCCATTTTTCCTAATTCTTCGCCGGTGATCGCTTTACCACTCTGCATTATTCCGAGTTCTTTGGCCACCGCGACCGCGGTCAATTTGTGGTCTCCAGTGATCATCACTGTTTTAATGCCGGCTTCATGGCATTTTCTGACGGCTTCTTTCACCTCTTGTCTTGGTGGATCCATCATTCCTTCTAGCCCAATGAACACCAAACCGTTCTCGATTACTTCGCTTGTTCCTTTTTCTGACAGATCTTCCTCTTTGATGTCGCGTAATTCTTTGAAACCTACACCCAGAACTCTCAGAGCTTGGTTTGCCATTTCCTCGTTGTTTCTTAGAATGATTCTTCTTTCTTCTTCACTCAGATTCTCAATCTGACTGTCCACCAACAGACCTGTGCATCGATTCGCAACAATCTCTGGAGCCCCCTTTGTGAAAGCCATTAGTTTGCCTTGGGGAGATCTGTGTACCGTAGTCATGATTTTTCTCTCAGATGTGAACGTGATCTCGTGGACTCGAGGATACTGTTTCTCCAATTCTCCTTTGGTCAGTCCAGCTTTTGCTGCGGCAACGATCAAAGCTGCTTCAGTCGTGTCTCCGGTAACGTTCTTCCCATCATACGTTGCATTGCTACACAGGGTTGCAGCTGTTAGGAGTAAAGTCAGATCTTCCTCTTTCTTGACGTCTACGGTCTGATCTGCCAGATGGAATTCTCC
>JBGOZA010000016.1:0-14343 GCA_041480025.1 Bathyarchaeia archaeon
CTGTACCGACATCGACGTGAAGTATTCTCCCTGTGTAGCAATACAAGGTTCTAACCTTCCTTCGCATCCTCTAGGCTGTGTGGTTTATAATTCTATCTGAATTGATTGGCAAATGAGGCTTGTATGAAAGACGTAAACACATAATAGGACGCGGCTTAAAAGTGCTTGAGAGAACTGAAACATGAGCTGCCTTAACAGAATTCTCAGGATCATAGTGGCTTTTGGAATGCCGGCGTTGGTGATAGGTGGCGCATATCTAGCTGTACATGACGCAGCGGCACTCGGGGCATTATCAATAATAGGCGGAATTGTGCTGGTCGTTGTTTTCGCAGTTCAGGACCGGTCGGAGAAAGAACGATCTAGGCAACGATGAAAAAGAAGATACTTAAGAGGAATAATGGAAAGCCTGAGAATTCCAATAACCACATCCACATGAATCTTGAAGAATAAAGCGCCTTTTTGCCAACTCAAGCATAGCTTCTTTGAGGAAAGCAGCATATGCACCCAAGATTTCCTCAATAGTGAGCCACCACCCGTCCTAGATATCATCCCTGAACGCATAATTGTGAGCGCGCGCTATTGCAGACTGGTAAGAACGGAGCCAATAAATGCGATTGTTGAGTTGGCTTAAGCAAGGGAGTTTAACCTGAGCTGTACATATTCTCCTATGGTCCACCTTGGCCGAGCCGGCGTGAACGGTATCGCTTTAATGAATGGGTGCTTTCCAATCCATGGAAAGAGGGAAAGCCCACGAACTTGTTGATTGTTAAGCAAGACTTCCAGAGGATGCGATCTAAACACTGCCAACCCGTCCCTGAATTCCAGCACCTCTCCTATAGGAGTTCCCCACAGGGCTACTTTATCACCCTGTCTCACCTTAGCTCCGGATGAAAGATGAATACTGCCAACCCTATAATGAGGTATTCCTGCGTCGAGAATACCATATGAACCACCGACTTCGCACGCGATTCCTTCAAAAGGAGACAAAGATGCTATACCAACCTCTGAATCCAGCAAATAATAGTTGTCATCAGCTTCCACTATCCGAAAATATGGAGAAGCCTTCTCTGAGCCTATTATCAGCCTCGAATTCTTTGTCTCTGGAGCTATTGCAAAACTGCCTCTAGCTCTGAGAACATTCTCAGGACAGCGTACCTCAACGTGTATATGGAGATCGGTCCAGAAATCATAGAAGCCGCTTCTAGCAACGTTGCCAATCAAGTCACCTACGTTAAGAAAAGTGTTCACTGGAGAAGCATTTTCCACGTGGAGGATTCTAACAACCAATGCTGGATTATCTGATGCTTGAACTATCATCAGCTGCTCATCACTGGAGGCTTTGAAGTATTTTGATGGAGGACTCTTGACTTTGAAGATTTGAGACACACGACCTTTCACTGGGCTAAAGGCTTCGGATTCTCTTTGGGAATATATGTCGACGGCTAACCCGTGTTCATGTGAATAGTAAGGGCTGTTAGTGAATGAAACAAAACCTCCCTGTGGGGCAGAGATTACGACGCCCATTGAGGAAGCAACAGTGTAGAAATACGGGGAATTCGAACATCCTGCAGAAGCCATATGAAAGTCTCATCCCAGCGCGCGCTATTATCCTTCTCGATCTTCAATATTCGACTGATCCAATTCATGCCTTCTATCTTCCCAAAAGTCTCCTCAACAACATCTTCTGTATTCCCAAGAAGAACTCGAGGTTCTACTAAACGAGAGCTTGTGTAGTCTGCCAGTTAGCGCGCGCTACCGTGATTGATAGCAGAATAGAAATTGTATGAATATCTGTTGAGGCTCAGAGCGGTTGAAGGACGAAGCTTGGTAGAGAAGAGAATGGGAATTCTATCTCTTGTATACGTATATGGTGTGAGATCCCCAAGTCTCTCTGATTTCTTCAGTGCGTAAGGCTTTCCAGCCGGGCATTGAGAAATCATGCGATACGACTCTTGCTCCCGGTCTTAAGTCTCGTTCCAGATTTGGTCTCAACCTTTCATTGGCACTTGTCAAGAGGTAGAGAGTCACAACATCTGCATCTCTCAGGTTTACGTCCAAGGCATTTCCGTGCACGATCCTGATCTTGTCATCAAGCTTTGCTTCCTTGATACGGTTCGTACAATCTTTGTATCGCCCGTCATCAAGTTCGATTCCTACAGCTTTTGCGCCAAATTTCTGAGCTGCCAACATAACGATCCTAGCATCACCGCAGCCCAGATCATACAGGGTTTCACCGGGTTTCAGTTCTGCTAGTTCAAGCATTTTTTCCACAACATTTGGAGGTGATGCAACAAATGGTGCGAGTGACATAGAGAATTCTCTCCTCAACTATGTTAATTGCCCGTGATTTGAGCATAATCCTAGGATTTAAGAGTATCCAACAGCGCTTAAGAAGGCTAGACCGTTTTCAGCTTGGTCTTCTAGTGTACTAATGCAATGTTGTGGCCTGAGCTTCCGAATTGAAAACACTAAGCTGGTCTATTTCATTATGAGTTCAAGGTTCTTCTGCGAACCCTGATTTTGAGCCAGTTCTTCTATGGTCTTTGACAGGATTATTACGTCTCCTATCTTTCCTATGTCTTTCCAATCCACAGAGAATTCAAAGTCGGATACGACTTTTGTTTGTCTCTTGGATGGTAGTGACATGTTGTATCTCTTACACCAGGCAGAGATTTCGGCTATGCCGACTGTCTTTTTCCCAAGATCTTTGGAGACTTTCTTCTTGAAGTCTTCAAAATTGTTGAATCTTGAAGGTATGAGACTCTTCATAAGGAGGTCTAGATCTATCGATTCCTCTTCTTTGTACGATTGCTTTCTCACCAGGATTCCGTGTGTGATCCCAATCAGAATGTCGATTGCTGAGCCCACCGGTTTTGCATCTGAGTCAATAACCATCTTGTCTTCGAGTTCTTTCTTTCCCCGGTAGGGAACTGAGTCTTTGATTTCAATTCCTCTTCGCTTGGCCTCATAAGGTTCCTTAAGAATGACACATCTACCGAAGTCTGAGGAACCTACTCTGTCGACAAGAGCCCAAGGAATCGCACCTCTGTCTATCCGGGTTTCAGTCTCTTGGACAGAGTAGGGAATCGCGAGTCCTAGGCTGATGGCATAGCGCGCAATCTGTTCCTCAGTTACTTGATCTGACTGCTCGAGATTCAGTTGCTCACGGACGACTGCTCTTATATCTAGAGCCTGTCGCTGTGGCTTGTATCCTGACTCAAACGCGTCTTCTGCAAATATGGGTATATTTCTCTTGACGGGCATCGTACTGGAGAACCTCTCGTTGAGAGCAGCTATGTCGATAACCTCTCGTCTTTCTTTTTCGACACCGTAGAGTTGGACAAAAATCTCTGTAGGGTCTATTCGCAACGTCTCTATGCTTCCTGCAATATACCCTTCAGAATCTACAACCGTTGTATCAATAAGTTCGCTTTCTGTGAATTTGATCCTTGCGTTGAAATTGTCCATCCTGTTCCCAACAGACTTACCGAGCGATGCCATTACCCACACCTAATCCTACTTCACATCCTCGATGATTTTGAGTTAAGGCATTTACTAAGCAGAACTATATACTGACGGTTCTGGGGCGGGAAAACTCAGTTCAGCCACCACTATGCTTCCATAGCGCACGTTCCTGTGACGCAGATTGCCCCTCTGAGGATATACTAAGTTCGTATAATCGATAGACAATAAATCTAGTTCTGATTCAATAGCGGAGAACTCAAGGCATAATCTGGAAACCTGTTCCATAGTCCATGTTAAATCAATCTTAACTACTTGACCAATGTCTCTAAGCCAAGAGAAGATAGAGAATTCCAGGGCCGCATGGTCTACAAAGTGGCGCCACAAGGCAGACAAAGTGATTTAATGAGAAACCAATCAAAGGACAGGCTTGTGAATACTCTTCAGAACTTTCTCGAGAAAGAGGTCCAAGCCGACGAAAGATACGAGAAAGCTATCGAACTAGCAAGCTACACGGGATTCTCCGAGGTCGCATTGGGCTTGATGCAGATGAGAAAAGATGCAAAAAACCATAAAGAAGCTCTGGAACTCATGGTACTCGGGGTTGAACTCGAATAGATTTGTCAACGGGCTGACAGCTCATCTTTACTCATAGCACCTTTTAAAACCTCTAAGCAATCTTAGCATTATGTTCTATGAGTTCAATGAGGGACTAGTATTCAGGTGAAAGCAAGAAACTACTTTGTCTATGTCATTTCCTGCAATGATGGTAGTTTCTACACTGGTTATACTACAAGCCTTGAAAAAAGGATCCAATTACACAAGAAGGGGAGAGGTGCTAGATACACTCAAGTTCATGGCGTAGATGAACTAATCTATCAAGATATGTTCGTTACTAGCAGAGAGGCAATGCAACGGGAGAGACAGATAAAAAAACTCTCACACGAAGAGAAGAAATCACTTAGCGATAAACGGCATACGTAAGGAACATGTAAGACCTCATCGGCTCAGACGTCTCCAGATGATTAGTCTACTTCTTTTTCTTTCGACTTTCAAAACGCGTCCAATCAATAGCCTGTGAAACCGTCAGCCTCGACAAAGATTAAAGTAGAACCTCTTCAATTTGAGAAAAACGTTCAGAAGAATAGCTCACAATTCGCTGTAGCTATTTACTGAAAGAAGGTTTCGGCATGGAGTCAAAAGATCTCAATATTCCAGAAAATCGCTATTACACAAAGGAACACGAGTGGGCACTAGTAGAGACTGACCAGACCGTCAGAATAGGAATAACGGATCATGCTCAAGACAGCTTGCATGAAATAGTATACGTCGACTTGCCAAAGATAGGACTCAAAATAAAGAAAGGAGACCTCCTCGGTACAGTGGAATCCGTCAAAGCGGTATCCGAAGTATTCAGCCCAACGTCTGGAGAAATCATAGATGCGAACACGGCTCTAGACACGAGCCCTGAGCTGGTGAACAGGGAGCCCTATGGAACTGGTTGGATTGCTGTTGTCAAACCCAGTGATCTGAAATCCGAATTGAAGATGCTCCTAACACCCAAGGAATACGCTGACTATTTGTCGATGGGAGATAGCAAGAAACATTCCTAGAATCCACTCCGAGAGTTTTAGTGTTCTGTGTGCAGGTGCCTCATGTGTGCACGCCAACTTGCACACATTGTCCTAGGATGAGAAGCCTGAGCTTCATCTAGGGTTCCTATTGCCGTATTATGCGGGGACTCTATCAGTAATTGAGGGGTCGAATAGGCTTCTTCAGAGATTTGTGACAAAGCCTTGACAAGGCGATCAAGCTCTTCAATTGGTTCACTCTCTGTTGGCTCGAACATCAAAGCTTCTTCGACAATCTGAGGAAAATAGATAGTTGGAGAATGCATACCAAAATCGAGAAGCCTCTTGGCAACGTTCTTCGCTGAGATCCCGGTTTCTTCCTTCATCTTGCTGCAACTAATAACGCACTCATGTTTCCGCGGTAGGTGTTCTCCTCGACCCAAGCTGAAGCCCCGAATAGAAGAGATTTTTCGGGCCAAGTAGTTTGCGTTTAGAACAGCTATTTCCGAAGCCTCTGTTAGCCCTTCGTAACCCATCATATAGATATAAGCAAACGCTCTGACCAAAACTTCAAAGTTCCCGTAGAAACTGCGGATTTTGCCGATGCTTGAAGGCCGGTTGTAGTCAAAACCATATTTCTTCCCATCGAATACGACGGTGGGCACAGGCAGGAATTGATCAAGAGGTTCTTTGACTCCGACAGGTCCGGAACCCGGACCTCCACCGCCATGTGGGGTTGAGAACGTTTTGTGGAGATTGAGGTGTACTATGTCGAATCCCATATCACCGGGTCTTGCTTTTCCAAGAATAGCGTTCATGTTAGCTCCATCATAGTAGAGGAGCCCTCCAGCTTCATGAACCAAGTTGGCGATTTCCGTAATCCTGCTTTCAAATACACCAAGGGTGCTGGGATTTGTCAACATGAGCCCTGCGGTTCTTCTACAAACAACCGCTTTGAGGGCTTCAATATCGACGCCGCATTCTTCGTCGCTTGGTACAACTACAACTTTGTACCCGCCCATCGCAGCACTCGCGGGATTAGTTCCGTGAGCTGAGTCAGGAACTATGATTTCGTCTCTATCCAGATCATTCAGTTTCTTGTGGTAGGCTCTTATCAGAAGTATCCCAGTAAATTCACCGTGAGCCCCAGCTGAAGGCTGAAGTGTGTAACTGTACACTCCAGTAAGCTCTGAAAGCCATCTAGAGAGAGTGTACATTATCTCCAATGAACCCTGCATTGTCTTCTCGGGTTGGTATGGATGAGCCATCCGGATCTTTGGGTTTGTTAGGAGCGAGTCGTTTATCTTAGGATTGTATTTCATTGTGCAGCACCCCAAAGGGTAGATGCCGCTGTCAACACAGAAGTTCATTTCACTTAGTCTCGTATAGTGTCGAACAACCTCTACCTCGGAGACTTCTGGAAGGGCTAGAGATCCCTTCCTTAGCAATTCTTCTGGAAGAATCTGATGCAAATCACCAATCTTTGAGGCAACAAAAGGATCCAACGTAGGCAACGAAGCCCCTCTTCTACCTTCTATTCCTAGCTCAAAGATGTTCGGCTCTGGCCATCTGCCTTGACGATATTCCTTCAAATGTTAGGCCTCCATGAATTCTTGAATAGCTTGAGTGAGCCTTCCAATATCTTCTCGAGTGTGACGTTCAGTAACAGAGATCAAGCTGGCCTGACCAAGTTCAGAGAAGTCTTCAATCAGTGATTTGCCTCCAATTATGCCTTGATCGAGAAGATACTGATTCATATCTGCAATTGTCTTCCCATGCTTGGTCAAACGCATAGTGAATTCCTTGAAATATGGTCCTTCGAATGAAGGAGACTTAATGCCCTCAATCTCGGATAGTTCGCGTGCGAGATAGGAACTCATGGAAGCAACATATCTTCCCAGTTGGTTCAATCCTTCTGGTCCAAGCAACGCGAGATAGACAGCGGTCCGGACGGCAAGAAGAGCTTCATTGCTGCAGATGTTGCTGGTAGCCTTTTCCCTTCTGATATGTTGTTCACGAGTCTGAAGAATCATACAGTATCCAGTCTCACCCTCCCGAGAGACAGTCATACCAATCACTCTGCCCGGAATCTGCCGAACTAGACGCGTGTCTTCTCTGCAAGCAAAAATCCCTAGCAGTGGACCACCATAGCTTGCATAGGAGCCCAAATGCTGCCCTTCACCTATCGCAATATCGGCACCATATTGACCAGGCGGTTTGATGAGTCCTAGAGAAATAGGGTCTACGCCAGAAACCAAGAGAGCACCCGCATCATGTACAACTTCTGAAAGGTCACCCAGATTCGTCATTATGAGACCAAGGTAGCTGGGGTTCTCGACATAGAGAGCGGCAGTATTGGAAGTAAGCTTCTTCTTCACATCCTCTAAATCGATCTGAGCACTTTGCGGATCATTCATTACTTCTACTAGTTTGATTCCAACAGGGTCCGTATATGATTTCAGTGTTGCCAGATGCTCAGGATGTATGAGATGGGGATAGAGGAATTCCGTTCTGTTCGTCACTCGGGACGCCATTCTTGCAGCTTCACCTAGACTGGTTGCCCAGTCATACATTGATGAATCAACAATCTCCATATCCAGAAGTTCGCAGACCAGACTCTGATATTCATGAAGAGACTGCAACATTCCTTGGCTTATCTCAGGCTGATAGGGCGTATAGCTTGTCAAGAATTCTGTTCGCCCAGCTATACTATCAACCGCTGCAGGTACCGCATGTGACCAGCACCCCGCACCTAGAAATGAGAGTAGGTCGCCATCAACAAGATTCTTCGAGAGGATTTTCTCAATATGCCTTTTGACTTCTATCTCAGAATGAGGTTCTGGGAGAGAAGGACGGTGAGACACTCGGAGTTCATCAGGGATGTCTGAGAAGAGCTCCTCAATATTGTTGACGCCAATTGCTCTCAGAACCTCTTTACGAACTGATTCAACGCTATTTGGTATGTAGGGGTGCCCCACTTTCTATCTCTCCTATGGGGATATGGCGCCCACAGAGTCACAGATAAGCTTTGACAATAGGAACGTGTGTAAGCGAAAAGAAGGGGTAAAGAGGTTTCCTAAACCTCTAGTTTCAAAGTTCTACGAAGACCCTTGTAGCGGTTTCTTACAGTGACCTCTGTTACTCCGGCTGCTTCAGCGATTTCTTTCTGAGTCTTTCTTTCGCTGTCTATCACGCATGCAATGTATATTGCTGCAGCTGCAAGGCCCATCGGGTCTTTTCCAGCTATTGCCTTCTTCTGTTCAGCTCTGTGAAGTAGTTCTATGGAGGTTTGTTGTGTCTTCTCGTTAAGTCCTAGCTTAGAAGCTATTTTTGGAACGCTTCGAACAGGGTCTGCTGTAGGCATTTTTATATCTAGCTCACGTAGGAGTAGCCTGTAGCAACGGGCGATGTCCTTCTTTTTCACTAAACTCGCTTGTGCAACGTCTTTCAGTGTTCTTGGTGTTTCTGTGAATCTGCAAGCTGCGTAGAGTGATGCTGCCGCTATAGCGAGGATAGATCTTCCTCTAACAAGTCCTTTCTCCAAGGCTTTTCTGTATATTAGGGCTGCTTGTTCTTTGACGGAAGAAGGTACGCGAATCTTGTCAACCAAACGATCAAGTTCAGCCATCGCCTGAGCAAGATTGCGGTCAACGGATGAGTGAACACGAGCTCGGATATGCCATTTCCTCAGGCGAAGCATTTGTAGCCTTGTTGCTGAGGGAAGTTCTCTTCCGAAGGCGTCCCGGTTTACTCTGTCTATGACTGTTGAGAGCCCTTTGTCGTGAACTGCAAGAGATATAGGAGTTCCAACTCTGCTTCTCTCATCTTTTTCTTCGCGAGTGAATGCTCTCCACTCTGGGCCTTCATCCATTATACTCTCTTTGACGACTAGGCCACATCTACCGCAAACGATCTCACCCATGTCAAAATCTTCAACAAGATTGTCGCTGCCACATTCTGGGCATTGTGTTGTGCTCAGATTGCTTTTGCGAACGCTTTTTACGGTCATATATATCTCTCCTTTGTTATGTTCGGGGAAATGCCTGTTCTCAAGGCTTCTGTTTTATAAGAAATCTTGATACTAGGTTGATAGTTCTTGAAAACTATCAGACTATGCACCTCCCACACATCTTGTATTTAAGCTTTTTTATTGTTCATATCTATTTACTTGTAACAAGCGTGTGAACAATTATAGATTTGGGAAATGCTTGAAAGAGAAACTTTAGCGCGCGCTTTATAAGAATTCGCTGTATCCTAACCTCGTTGTAGCCCGGTGGTGTAGCGGCCAATGGAGCCGAGCTCCGGCTAGGCATTGCAGGCTCTGGATCCAATATGGAGAAGATACCTGCCTACGGGAGTTCGAATGGGCCACGAAGGCTCCGAGATTCTCCCCCGGGCTACCAACCAGAAACACAAACATCCCGGGCAGGCTCTGGAGAGTTTGCAGAAAAGAGATCGTCCGTATGTGATTGGTATAGCCGGCGGCTCTGCTTCCGGAAAGTCAACCTTCGCTCGCGCATTGGCGGTAAGCCTCAAGGATTTTGAACCAGTCATACTGAGTCAAGACCGTTATTTCCGCGATTGGTCGGACTCTGGAAGTCTGGAGAACAAGCCCGCAAGGACTGCTAACCGCCCTGAAGCGGTTCTTTGGGAAGCATATATTGGTGCTGTGAGAAAGATGTTGGCGGGAGAAGAGGTACATGAGCCAGCACCAGGAAGTAGAGCAGCTAAGTACGATAAGGAAGTCTTGACTATCAAGCCAGGACGAGTCTTGATACTGGAAGGGCTCTTCACACTCTGGTCGGAAGAGCTTCGAGAACTTCTTGACTTGAGCATCTACATTGAGGTTGAGGATACAGAGCGTATTCTGCGACGATTACTCCGTGATGTTCAGGAGGAAAAAGGAGATCTTGGACGAGCCGCCGATTGGATACGGAAGGACGTCTTACCCAATTTTCCCATCTACACTGGAGCCACGAAGAACTATGCAGATTTGATCATTCCGAATACTCAGCCGTGTAGCCGAGCTGTGCCAGTAATTGCCCAAGGAGTGAGATGCATAGTGGAAGGAGATCGTCGGTCTAGGGCTTTCACTCTGGTAGAGTGGGATGAGAAGAGTTCAGTGCCAAAGAGCAGTTGGTGGCATTCTCATGGATGGCGAAGATAGCGCGCGAAACTGGCTTGCGTTACTTTGATAGTAGAACTACCCTGCTTGCTGAGTCAACGCCCCTAAGCTTGTAGTTCGTATGGAAAGCAAGTGCCTTCGCGAAAGCTGTTAAGTCATCCATTTCTATCACCGAGTCACTGGGGAGCCTGTTCCTAGATTCACCTAACCATGAGTATGATTTTGCTTCTACGAAGTCCGGGTTTGATTTCAGTACTAGACTTGCGTAGTCTTCGACCGATTTGAAGTTAAGTCCGTTAACGAGAGTCAATCTCAGAACGGTTCTGCAGCTCAGACTCTTCATCAGTTCCAAGCTAAGCTGCAACTTATCCCAGCCATCAACTATCCTGGGCCTGGCAACCTTGATGTAGAGGTCTTCGTTTGGTGCAGAGATACTGATGTAGAGACTTGTAGGTTCCCTTGTTAGCGAGCGGATTCTATCCGGTCGCGTGCCATTGGTCACTAGGAAACTCGTCATGTTTCTGTGATGAAATTCATCTATGAGTTCGCCAATTCTTGGATAGAGTAGCGGCTCTCCAGCAAGAGATATCGCAACACTTGTTGGCGTCATGGCTTCTTTCCATTTTCTCTTGTCTATGCCTTCCAAACGGCCGAATCCTGTTGCCAGCTTCTTCCTGACGCTTATGCTTTCGTCAATTATCTTGTCTGGATCATCTGAATTTGGTTCACCATTCACCGTGAACTCAAGAGGCCTCCAGCAGAACTCACAGCACTGGGTGCACCACGTCAAAGAAGGAGTCATCTGCAAACAACGATGAGATTCTATTCCGAACCATTTCTCTTTGTAGCATACCTTATTCTCTCTCAGACTCTTACGGGTCCAATAACATATTTTTACTGCAGAATGAGTACCAACAATCTTGTACCCTGCCTTGGAGAATTTCTGGGCTGCTTCGGTCGATATCTGAGTTTCTGGCACGTAAGAACCTCACATGCAATGATTCAAGAACAGCGACTGAACATTGAATCAGGATTCAGTGTTATTAATTGTGTTTCCTTCACATGAGAGCAAGATCAGTTGAACAACATGCAAGGACGATTGCTTGATTCACGCTGGCGGTCGCGCGCGACAGAGACGACGCATAGGCATTATCGATACTTTTTATTCTTCGAATAGCATCTCGAAAACAGAATGGTTCAGCATCTCAAAGCGAGTATCAGGTTTGACACAATCGGATCTAAGGAGAAGGCAGTGGCAATAATAGAAGTTCCAGCGAATCTGGTAGGCCATGAAGAAGAGATAGCACTACGGTTGATGAAGGAGAATAAGAGAGTCAAATCTGTTCTTCAGAAACTGGGCGAAAGAGAAGGCGTTGAAAGGTTAAGGAAGTACCGGTTGCTGGCGGGAGACGGTGACACAGAGGTCACACATCGTGAACATGGATATGTTCTGAAGGTTGACCCTCAGAAGGTCTATTTCTCAGAGCGCGAGTCAACGGAGAGACAGAGAATAGCTGATCAAGTCAAAGAAGGAGAAACCGTTCTTGTCATGTTTTCTGGAGTTGCTCCATATGCTATAGCGATCGCGAAGAAGAAGAACGTGAAGAAGATTGTAGCTGTTGAGATCAATCACGCAGGAACAGACTATGCTCGCACCAATATCACTTTGAACAAGCTGAACGACAAGATCCTAGCCATTGAAGGCGATGTGAGAACAGCCTGCGAGCCTTGGTATGGAGAATTCGATAGGGTAATAATGCCTTTGCCGAAGAGCTCTGAGGATTTCTTGGACATCGCTGTGAAGTGCTTGAAACCATTTAGCGGCTACATACATTTCTACAGCTGGGGTAGAGATCCAGCAATCTTTGGAAATGCTGAGCTTGCAGTAAAGGAAAAGATGACTGAGCTGGCGAAGAATTATGAAATTGTCGGCAGAAGAATAGTTCTCCCCTATGGTCCACACACAAGCAAAGTGTGTTTAGACCTCAAGGTTAGTTAGCTTTCAGAGACTCCTTCTTCATCAAGGGTTCTTTCTTTGGGTTAAGGAGGTGTTCGATTTCAGCGACTGCTTCATCTGGAGTTGTAACTATTTTGTATAGTCTGAATTCTCCTGGGCGCATGTACATGTGTTTTCTGAAACTGTCAATAACCATATGCCAGAAGTCTCCAAAGAGAATTATGGGGCGCTCTTCGCCTGTCCGTATCCTTGATGATGCCCAAGTCATTCCGAACTCCGAAATAGTACCTGTTCCTCCTCTGAAAATGATGTGTATATCGCTTAAGAGTAGAAGCTGTTTGGTTCTCTCGAAGTAGTCCAGAGTCTTGATTTCTTTATCAAAATGGTTTAGAGGGTCAGCGCCTTCGAAATAGGGGTGCGGAACAGTCGGATGGTATGTGACTCCTATCACTTCTCCGCCAACAGATTTTGCACCTTCCGTAGAGGCTCGCATCACGCCGGGTCCTCCTCCATTATAGACAGTTAAGCCGAGCAGAGCTACTTTTCTAGCTGTCTGATAGGCGTCAATGTATGTCTGATCTTCAGGCTTTATCTCGGCTCCTCCGAGGAAAGCCACAGAATCATATTGCTTCACGGCCTCATCCCACAACCGACAGTTTTGCTAGAATAGAAACAGAACTCTTTTTGAGTATTGCGGCAACACAATAAAAAACTTCTTAGGCATGAAAAGCTTGGCGGTCCGCACTTCACCGCATACCGTATCATATGTCTATGGATCTGAAGCCTAATACTCGTGTGTAAATGGCCATACCGTGCTGTATCTTGTCGTAACATTGATTGTTTCAATAGGAGACACGCGCTTCTAGCTTCACGAGACAAGCAAGTAAGGTATCTTGACGTACACTTGCGCTTTCGAATTGGGTGTTATCATAGCTAGTGGTGTTACTAAGCTGTGATTCATAAAGCGCAAATCTAACTATTGTTAAACAATTATACTGTTGATGTAAGATGAGCGTTGTCTACATGCCATCCAATCGATGCCCAAACTGTCCCTTCGGCGACCTATGCACTGAAGAGGAGCAGTGCCCAATTCAACGTGAGCCGCCAATCAAAACATTAGATGCCGAAGAACTGAGTCAATTCTGCAAGACAAAGCATCTGAAGATTACCGAACCAAGAACCCCGTCTGAGATATTCGGAGAGATTTAACATGCTCACAGAAACACGAACATACGGCGCAAGAAGAACTGAGAAGAGGAACAGCTTCGAGACAATGCACACGATGTTGAGACAATGCGCCGCTGGTTCCAAGAAGACCCACCTCATGTACCGAGCAAATCTCAGCCACGAACAAATGGAGAAATTCTTAGCAATACTCTTCGACAAAGAGCTTCTAGCCATGAAAGGAGGAAACTACACCACAACTCAGAGAGGATACTTGTTTATCAAGAAATTCGAAGAACTAGTTAACTTCATCAATGCTGAAGACACCCTCTACAGAAACGGTGGAGTATACTTGGAACAACATAACGTGCTTCACAACTAGATCATATATCCACGCGCTGATAGTTACAGAACTACGTATTCTCGTAACAACATGAAAGCTCAGAACGAATCTCTCTTGGAGTTAGAAGGAGCCCCGGGCGGGATTCGGACCCGCGACCAACAGCTTACGAAGCTGCCGCTCCGACCGGACTGAGCTACCGAGGCGAAAGCATTAGAAGGTGATATACTCCGCTTTTTAAGAAGTTCGGAGACCCATTATCACGTCTGTGTGGTTATGACCGTGAAGACTGCAAAGGAATTGGGTGAGCGAAAAATCATCGAACTCATCCAAAACAGATTGGACAAGTCCGAGGAAATGGTTGTTCCTTTCGGAGATGACGTTGCAGCAACGAGCTTACAGAGAGGACTTGCAGCCGTACTTAAGACTGACACCCTCGTGGGCAAATTCGACATTCCTCCAGGAATGACGTATTTTCAAGCAGCGAGAAAGGCCGTCGTGATGAACATAAGTGACTTTTCTGCCAAAGGTGTCCAGCCAAAGGTCCTTCTAGTTTCCATCGGTCTTCCACCAGATTTCACAGAGTCCGCTGTGAATGATATCGCCAGCGGTTTGAACTCTGCTTGCCGCGAATATGGAGCATACCTGATAGGCGGAGACACAAGCGAAACTTCTGACTTGATAATAACATGCATGGTCTTCGGAACTGCCAAAACAAAGAACA
>JBGOZA010000017.1:0-14213 GCA_041480025.1 Bathyarchaeia archaeon
GTCCTGCGACAAGTCTCTCAAGAAGGATTTCGTCCTGACCTTTTTCTGCTGTGTCTGCTGGAACAAGAATTGTCTCTCCGTTTTCTTTGCGGATTTGTATCCAGCCTTTTCTACGAGCCCACCCAATTGCCAAAGATACTTCGTTTGAGCTGAGTCCTGAACTCTCTTGGATTTTGGGCAAAGTACATTTCTTGTGTGCTAATGCAGCTAAAAGTAATCGTTCTGGTAGTCCCGTCTTTACGAATCGTTCACCTTCAGGGCCGAGTCTAATCCTTGTCCTTCGGAACTCATCTACGTGGAGATAGCCTCTAGCAAGGAGCCAGTTTGAAGCGCGTGAGATGGAAGCATCATTGAACCCCTGCGTCACCAATACCTTGGCGCTTCGGTCACCTTGCTGTAGAGCCATCAAGAGTTTCTTTTCCAGACTGTGCAGTTCCGACAAGGGTTTTCTCACCAGGACTCCTTTACATCATGAAAACAGGCGGTATTTGAGTCTCGCGCACACCAAGGGATAAGATACTGCAAATCAAGGCGACAAGACTAGTTCGAATCCGCGTGAGATTCTATTAGATGGCCTTCCCGATCTATTTCTCCTCTCCGAATTCGCAATGTGTTGATAGGTATGGAATCGTCAGCATTGACCATGTCTATAGAATAGATTACTAGAGGTTTCATGCCTTTCTCTTCGCGGCGATGGTTGATTTCCTTCGCAACGTTTTCTGTTTCTTTACTTACGACTAGTGCTCTTAGTCCGCCATTGGTCAGGGTTGTTCCATATGAATCGTGCAGAGGGATTATTGTTGCTCTTTCAGCAAGCCCTCTAGATGAGAGAAATGCACTCAGCTCCTGTTTTCTTGACTCGTATGGTTCTATTATATGGTTTTTTGGAGCTTTGCTAAACATTTCATCTGTCGTCAAGCCAATTACTACCCTATCACCAATTTCGAACGCTTTAAGCAGCAATTTTATGTGCCCACGATGCAGTTCATCGAACGTTCCGCCTACAGCAACTTTAGACAATCTTCGTCCCATTCTGACAGTTCCCACCTCGCTGAACCTATTTGTAATTCAAATCATTCCCAGTCTGGAGTAGATTTCCAAAGACTCTTGGAGCATCGAGAAAAAGATCATTCCGACTTAAGAATTTTCTTTGAGATCTTCATAGTGCGTTGTCGTTCAGTTGAAATCCATCATACAATGGAGGTTCCTATATCAATTCTCTGAGAAGCACTGTTGTTAGAGTCCTGTTATTTTTCTGAGTTTTGCTAGGCATTGGGAACTCTTAACTACAGCGAAGAAAGATTCTCAACTATCTAGGGTTCATGTCGAATAGTCAAACAGAGGATAGAAATCATGCTTCCTGACGATGTCGTTGAGTCCTATATGAAGGCAGGCAAGATTGCTGCAGAAGTACGTGAATATGCGCGCGGATTGGTCAAAGAGGGCGCGTCTCTTCTTGACATCTGTTCCAGTGTTGAAGAGAACATAATCAAGAAAGGAGGGCGACCAGCGTTCCCGTGCAATGTGGACGTGAATGAGGTAGCTGCCCATTATTCATCTCCCATCGATGATACTAGAACAATTCCTCGAGGCGCAATTGTGAAGGTAGATCTTGGGGTCCATATCAACGGATACATTGCTGATACCGCTTTGACCGTAAGTCTGAACCCTGCCCATACTGCTATGGTACGAGGGGTAGAAGAAGCCTTGAAACGCGCCATAGAAACAATAAGGCCTAGAGCAAAGAACGGAGATATTGGCGGAGCAATTGAGAGCACGATTGAGAGATATGGGTTTAAACCAATTCAGAATCTAAGTGGACATCAAATGAATCGTTTTGTTCTTCACACAGGCAAATCCATTCCAAATGTCCAAGGCCTAGGCTTTGATAGAATAAGTGAGGATGAAGTCTACGCAGTTGAGCCTTTTCTTACAACGAAACTAGGAAAAGGTCAAATCAGATCTGAAGAAAGAGACGTCTATATACACAGATTTCACAAAGATAGAACCCCTAAATCGCCGAATGCGAGAATTCTGCTAGACACAATTCGATCTGAATACAAATCTTTGCCATTCTCAGAGAGATGGCTCAAACATCTACTACCCAAGAAAGAACTGGATGAAGCCTTCAGCGAACTGCTAAAGGAAAAATGCATAGTAGGATATCCAGTTCTAGTTGAGGCCGCAGGGCAAATTGTCGCTCAGGCTGAACATACCCTAATAGTGACCAAAGATGGTTGTACCGTGACTACTGCTTAGACTGTTTGTTCGGCTCTTCTGCAAAGATAGATGTTATCAGCATGGGTTGATTGCATTTCTCGCAGTTTGCTCCAGTCTTGAATACATAGTCGCCTTTAGAGAACTTCTTAACCGTCTTATAGCCGCAGTTACTACACTGGGTCGTTGTTACTATGCTCTGTGTCTCCTTCTTAATTATGGATCTCTTTCTAGCGATGAAAGTCGTGTAGAAAGTAATCGCTATTCCTGCGCCACCAATTACGCTGTAATATATTGCTGTCGAAACATCATTTCGTTGGAAAGCCATCCAAGCACTGAACAAATAGTAGACTGAAATCGACAGCATTCCACCCGCTACTACGAGAAGAATTATCAGAGGAAGAAGTACCCGAGTTTTTGCACCAAACATATCAGATCACTGCGCAATTCCCGACGTATTCCCAATCCCAGCCACTATGACGACATCGTTCTCTTTTGTGTTCTCCAAGATTATTCTTTTTACTCTCGCCAGCGCAACTTCCGTCCCATCTGAAATTGACTTCGTCATAGGAGCCACTGATTCCTCTATCGATTCTTTCACTATTACACCATGGACTGGAATATCGAATTTCGTGGCCACAGCTTCTATCTCGAATTGCTCAACGCCAATTCCACCTATGACAGCGCCAACCCCTTCGGAAGTCTCCCCGCTCTTCTCACCTTCGTACTTGCTAGCAGCGTCTATCATAACTATGATGGCGACATTTCCCCCACCTAAATCTGGATTGTTCTGAACCTCTTCCACGATCTTTTCAACTGCTTTTCCCGGCTTCCCAACAGTTGCGCCTGGACCCTTTGCCTTCATAACAATAAGTTTTCTTCCATCCAACTCAACATCTGCAGCCATAACGTCCTTAGCAACCTCGCGGGAAGGATGACCATACATGAGCTTTGAAGCAACGAGTGGCCCTGCCCCATCTCCTATAGGCTGACCCTCTGCAAATGCTTTGAGAGCAGCATTGTATGATTGAGCAATCTGCATTATCTGCGGGAGCTGCATCTGTATCTGCATTATCACATACAAGCTCATGGTCTTCTTTCCCGTCAGAAAGAAGTGGTTAACAATACGGTAGATCTGGTTGAGCCCTATGGCAACTTCAAGCACGCCCTCCAAGTCGTTTTGTTGAACCTCATTAGCAGATGGAGCCATCAACGCAATCTCAGACTTGAATCTCTTCTCATGAACATCCATCACATGATCTAGCTTGGGGACAATCCCGGTAGGGTCCAAGCTAGAAGGCATTATGGTGAAATACTCCAAGAAATGCTCAATACGGGGTGTTGGATCCATCCCCTTCGTACTAAACTCCTGGATCGCAGTCACAGCAGATTTCTTAGCCTCATCTCGCAGAATTCTAAGCTTTATTACAGCACCTTCAATTTCCCGAATCATCATCCATGTCTGAAACTTCTGCCCGTAGAACATGAAGAACACAAATGAGAGAAGGTAGATTACCTGAATGATACTACCTAAGGCATCAGTACCCTGCCCGAGCACTGCCATAAATAAATTTACGGTCATAGCTGACCAACTAGACACTCAGCGGCTGGTTATAAAGGTTAACTAAACTGCATACAGAGTTGAAGTATACAAAGGGTGACTTGCCAGCATCTAAGCTTCGCGAAGGCTTTCGCACTGCACTAACACTTTGACGCAGAGCGGCTTAACTTCCGTGTTCGGAATGGGAACGGGTGTCTCCCGCCTTGCTATGGCCGGCAAGCCAACGATGAACCCACGTTTTCAACGAATAAACGTTTCGGTGGAGAAACACCTCTAGGACAGATAAATAGACCTGTAAATGCAAGCGAGCGGGTGCTTGTTATATGAAACCTTTTCTTTCTCCTCAAGCCTAATCGGAAAGGTGATGACTCTTATCAATGTCCAACCTGTTTCACCCTATCCTGCTCTATTGTTCAAAGAAGGGACTGAAAGAACCATCATAGTTGCGGATCTTCACATCGGATGGGAGATTAGTCTAGTAGCTAAAGGAATTCACATACCCTCGCAAATGGCTCGTATCTTGGCGAGGCTGACAGAGGTTGTTCGAAAAGCGAAGCCAACACGGCTCATACTCTTAGGAGATATCAAGCAAACAGTTCCAAGAATAAGCACAGAAGAATGGAAGAACGTTCCTGAATTTCTTGAAGCTGTGCAGAAAATGGTGGAAGATGTCATAATAGTTCCTGGAAACCATGACGGAGATATTGAACCATTAACGCCAAGGAGTATCCAGATAACACCTGCAGACGGCATAATCCTCGGAAAAAAATCCAAACTAGCCATTTTTCATGGCCATGCCTGGCCTAAGCCTGAAGCTTTGTCAGCAGACATTCTGGTAATGAGCCACATTCACCCAGTTGTTCGATTCCAAGACCGAATGGGTCTATGGACCGTCAAACAGGTTTGGGTAAAAGGGAGATGCGATGGGACTAAAATGGCTGAAGGCTACCTAAAGTACTCAAATATCCGGTCCAAGATAGATCCCAAGGAGATGTTTCAGAAGAGGTTTGACGTAGAGCCTCACGACAATCGTATGATAATAATGCCGACATTCAACGACCTCATCGGAGGTCTATCAGTTAACCGCCTAACTAGACGTTTGAAGGGACCAATCCTCGGTTCCAGCGGGGTGGACTTCGGTGCCACAGAACTATATCTCTTGGATGGGACCTTCCTCGGAACAGTAAATCAGTTCACAGCCGATGGAGGCCAAGACCAACAGTGACTTCGATACATAGGAAGTTACTCACTGACTCGATTCAAAGCATTATGGCCCAACGGCTCATATCTGAAGATGTCAAGAACGGACTCTTGGACCTATTTGGAGACAAACTCGATCACTCTGTGAAGGCTGTCGAGGAGGGAAAAGTCAAGAGAATTACATTCAGTCCAAGTCGACGAGTCGTCTGGCAAGTCTCAGGCAAAGGAAGAGACTATGTGATTCTCCCAAATGCGGAGTACTGCAGCTGTGAAGACTTCTATTTTCGCGTAATTGACCATGAAGAACTGCTCTGTTATCACCTCTTGGCCCAGAAACTCGCCGAAGCATTAGGACAATATTCAGTGGTGGAGGAACCAGACCAGAGATACGAAGACTTGGTTCTCAAAATCGCGAGAAAAGGCGAGAAAGCAAGGAAACTTCCCATAGAAGAGACTGAGAGAATAAGAAAGGTTGCGGCAGAAACTCTCTCAAACCAAGATGAACTCCCCCTTGAGAAACTGATTGAAGCAGTAGATAGGGCGGGTTTTCCCCACCTATCAAAGAGACATCTTGCATCCATAATGACTACGGACAAATCAAAGAGATTCCAGACAACCGAAGGATTCTGGAGCCTCGGACCCAAGAAATGAAACTAGTCACAAGAAGGAGCATCATAGGATTCTTGCCGCCAAGTTCAATGCTGCAACTGCATCAATAAACACTATCTCGAGCATGAGCCACCGCCAAATCCGCCTGGCAGATGGCAAAATCTCATTATCTCTCCCAGCGGGCTTACCAATCTCATAGTGCTGTCTACCATAGCCAGCAACAAACGCTGATAGAAACGCAACTTCAATTGAGATCCAAGTAGGTTTTGCACCTTGAACTACTGATGCACCAAAACAAGCGATGAACACTAGAGAACCCAGAGTCAGAGCGTTGTGAAGCTTTCCATTGAAGAGCTCAAGGCTATAGGAAGCCGTTAAGAAAGCCCAAGCTGCTACAACAGGCAGGAACCACAGTCCGATCTTCAGTGCCAAATACAGACCTATGAGGGATGAAGCAGCCAATGCCCCTATTCCTACTGTCCACAAAACATAGGTGGGTATTGTTGTGTTCCATGGTCTTCCCTTGATTTCGTCGAGATAGTTACTCGCAACACCAATCAACAAAAAACCTTCCAATAAGAAAAGAGCTAGACGATTCATATCCAGAACAGGACTAATTGTCGAAGAGATTAGTATCAGAGAAAGAAGGCCAGTAGTCGTAGGCAGATGAAAAAGAGTAAGATAACTTCTAAAACCAACCCTTCTTCCCTGCAGGCGACTCACCCTCAGACAATATCGCTAATTCCAGCTTTATTAATGAGCCTGCGGCAACCAAAACAATTCAGCAACCTACAGACCAGAACGAGGAAACCCCAAAGACTGACCACCACAGTCTTAAGCCGCATACTCATTTCCATCTGAACAACTAATCACTGAAGAATGAGAATGTTGATGCCCATGAACGATATCAGGTTTGAAAAGATCAAACCCCCCCTAGAAGGCGAAAGAATTAATGTCGTTGACGGCCAACTCAGAATGCCAAATCACCCAATCATACCTATTATCATAGGTGATGGAATAGGCCCAGACATTACCAGAACCGCTAAGAAGGTCTTGGCATCGGCGGTTGAACTGGCGTATGGGGGTAGTCAACGAATAGTTTGGTTTGATGTTCCAGCAGGAGAAGAATCTCTGAAAGAATATGGCGAATGGTTGCCGGAAGACACTATTGAGGCCATAAGACATTATGTTGTTGCCATCAAGGGTCCACTTACGACTCCCATAGGGGGAGGAATACGAAGTCTCAACGTTACTCTGCGGCAACGACTGCAACTATATGCATGTGTTAGACCAGTGAAATGGGTAAGGGGAGTCCCGAGTCCAGTCAAGCATCCAGAGGACATGGATGTGGTAATTTTCAGAGAAAACATGGAGGACGTGTATGCAGGGATTGAGTGGAAGGAGGGAAGCCCGGAAGCTCAGAAGGTGTGGAAATTCCTGACCCAGGAGATGGGTGAGGATGTGCCTCAAGACTCAGGCATAGGTGTGAAACCTATCAGTATTGGTGGATCGAAGAGGCTTGTAAGAGCCGCAATAAGATATGCCATTGAGAACCACAGGAAGTCGTTGACTCTGATGCACAAGGGAAACATTATGAAATTCACCGAAGGAGCGTTCAGAGAGTGGGGCTATGAGGTAGCTAAGGAAGAGTTCGGTGACAGAACAGTCACAGAGGAAGAAGTCTTTCAGAAATACAACGGAAAACCTCCAGAAGACAAGATTGTAATAAAGGACAGAATTGCAGATTCCATGTTCCAGCAGATTATTCTCAGACCCAGAGAGTATGATGTGATTGCTGCAACAAATCTCAATGGAGACTACATCTCAGACGCTTGCGCAGCTCAGGTGGGAGGACTTGGAATAGCACCAGGATCAAACATCAACTATGAGACGCGAGTAGCCCTCTTTGAAGCAACACATGGCACAGCACCAAGATACGCTAACCAGGACAAAGTCAACCCTAGCTCAATGATACTTTCGGGAGTCATGATGCTTGAGTACATGGGCTGGAAAGAAGCGGGAAAACTCATAGCTGAAGGATTAGAAAAGACCGTTCAACAAAAGACCGTCACATATGACTTGGAACGACAGATTGCTGGAGCAAAACTTCTCAAATGTTCAGAGTTCGGCGACGCAATCATCAGCAATATGCAGAACTCACCCTAGGTAGAAGCAAGTAGTCATGTTTAGCGCAAACAGAACCTCTCCATTCTGGATCAGAGGATAGCGCGCAAGTACTAACTTATTTAGCCAGTAGCGCACGCCAACAACCGGATATACGGATAAAGAGAAATGCAGGAGAGAATTGAAACATAAGACGATTAGACAGTGTCGTTGACAAGAGGCTCAGATCTCCTCCGTTTCAATACCATGCCAGCAATAAAAAGAGTAAGCCCTATCAAAACACAGACCTGCGCAGCATTAACGAGGTCTTGCAGATACAGGGAAGCACCAATGCACAGAAACACTATACTAAACAGCAGAGCAGTCGAAACCAAGAACAAACCCCATCGAACAATCATTCTCTACATTGTTGCTGCAGCCATCATTATTCTAGGATTGTATTACTTGCCCAACTATTTCTTGCTTGAGAAAGCAACGGCTGACAGCGCTGCCTTCTTGCTCAACTCTCTCGGCATGAACGTACAGACCAGGGTTGTTGGTGAAAACGTCTTTCTCTCTGATGTCAAGATAGTGAAAGATTGCACTGGAGTGCAGGTCATAGCAGTCTTCTTTGGCATGTTGATACCTGTTCCAAAGGCACGACTACACAAGAAACTATTCACGCTTCTCATTATCTCCGCATCGCTTTATTTCGCTAACGTGCTGCGAATAGCTCTCGAGTTCAGTCTATTGTACCTCCATATTCTACCCTGGTCGATTGCGCATTACCCCCTCAGCCTTCTGTTAGGAGTAATTGGTGTCCTAATGCTCGTTCTTGTATCTGACCGCTTGCTGCCTGAATTCGGAGATTTCCTGTTCAGCTTTGCCCATCTAAGGCGCGCGACAGATTAGAGCGTGCAAACTGGGGGATAGATGACGGTGATCTTCTTGCTGCGAGGAGGTACAATGCTGCAAACCCAAGAACTAAGCCAGCGATGATTGATTCCCATGGAAAACCAGGAATCTCCAACCCTGGAAGCCCTGGTAGCTCGGATCCCGCACCCACAGTGTAGGAGAGTTCGCTGGATTCCCAGACGGACCCATCTGTATACGTCGCTGAAGCAAAGAACCTGACAACTGTACCGTCTGTCTGTTTCGGGATTGGCGCCTTATATGATGATCCCGTGAGCGTCATCACTGCGGTATTGTACTTGCCTCCGTTCACTGAATACCGAAGAAGAACCTCGTGTACTGATGTGCCTTGAGCTGACACTGAGACAGTTACGGTCACGGCATCATTAGCTTTCGGATTACTTGGGGTAAAGCTGACAGATATCTCGGAGCTCAACGGATATACTTCAAAGTTTCCATCACTAAAGTCGGGGGGTGTCCAGCCCAAAGGATTGTTCTCACCGGTGGCTTCAACCCATATCCACCCTTCTCCCTTCCCGTCCTGTAGATCCCACATGTAGTTGGCGTTGTCATATTCGGGTAGCCAAATCATCAATGCTACGTGTCCTGTAGGTGAGACCAAAGTCACGTCGAAGCCAGCTGCCAAGTAGAGTGTGGAGCATAGGAAAGCCATGTCTTCACAGTCTCCGATTGCTACTGTAGATGTGGTTTGATCAATTCCATGGGCCATCTCATCTGCGTTCCAGGCCCACTCCGGTTGGCTCTGCCCTCCCATGCGGACATTATCCTCATCGTATCCGTAGCCAGTCCATGTTTGAACGAAGTCCAGTATGGCTTGAGCCCTAGCAACTCTCCCAGAATAGCTGGCCTTGAATTGTTCGCCTATTGAGTATGCTAGTTCCTTGTTTGTTCCAATTGACTCATATGCGACGTTTGGCAGGAAACCATCACTGCCCTCAGCATTAGTCCTAGTATAGCCCCAACTGTCATACCAATCTCCGTATCGCTGCGAGAATTTTGGAGGATATGTTCCTCCGCTAGGTGTTGCACTAGCCAAGCCTGCAGCAGCAGACACAGAGAGTAGGATTAAGCACACTAGTACATATTTTGACCACTTCATGGTCTTCCTCTTCTAACCTAAAGGCATCATGAGGGCGCCGTAGATGATTAGTCCAAGAAACACTTCATAGCCAAAAAGGAAGATGCCAACAGCTACTGGAGACTTATTCACATCATCAAGGTCCATGCCAAAAGGCGTCAGTCTGGCGAATACAGTGTAGAACAACCATCCAAACAACAGACTTACAAAAGATGTTACGGTCACAGCTATGAGACGCTGAACGTTGAAATAAGATGTGTAGATTACTGACTGACCTAGGAAGAATGGGTTGACCATCGATCCATAGACCACCAGTCCAGCAAAAACCAGGAAGCCGCTTACGAAGAGACCTGTCCCAATTGGGTCGCCTTTGATTGTGCTGAATTCTGAGATCTTCGTTGTTATTCGGGTCAGACCTTTGATTGCTATTATTCCTATTCCGAGACAGATGATGCTTGAGACAAAGGCTCTGATAAGCCAAAGAGACAGTGCAGTAAAGAACGAAGTAGATACGGCCACAAATCTCACTTCGACAAGATTTTCTTTCCTGAACTGATATAAGCGTATTTACCGGTTAGAGCGCGAGAGATCCAGAAGAACGCGCGTCATTTGAGGCTAGTTTGGAACCCATGCTAAGGCTAATAGATCCACTTTTATCTCGCTTCGATTTGGCCTAACCTCTATTACTGTAACTTCGTCTTGGACATTTTCCCATCTGCGCGTGACTTTGTCTACAGCGTCCTTCAGTTCTGCCTCAAGCTCGTCTACGTCTTTCTTGAGATCGGAGAGTTTACCCTGAGTCTCCTCTACGTCATTCTGAGCTTGTTCAGTCATCCTTCTCCTCCTAGAAGCCGTAGTTATCCCCGTTGAGCGTCTTCTACCAATGAAGAATCCAAGAACAGTCTCACCAACCCCGAGGTATTCTTCGCGTTTCCGAGCACTAGCCTCTTCCTGATCGCTCTTGAGGCCTCTTTCGAGTACCTTGATTCTGGTTTCGATCTTGCTGATCTTTGATTCATAGTCATCCTGAATCTTCTGTACCTCGGAGTCTCTCCTCTCTCTAGCAGCATCTCTCAGCCTAATCGAGAACGCACGGTCATCTTCACCCTGCTCTTGAGTGATCTTGAGGTCTTTTTGGGTACTGATCTTAAGCCTAGAACTCTGAAGTAGGTAATCTGGTAGGGACCGCCCCAGGCTCTGGATCTTCTCTTGCGTATTGAATTGGCTTGGAACAGACCTATATGATGCAGCGAGCCCCGGGCTGTTTGAGAATCTGATTTTCTCGGCTGAAAGTCTGACAGCTTGATCCCATCTTGCTGCAGAGTCGTTGGAGGATAGTAGTAATATCAATTTGTCAAGTCTATCGATACCGAGCCGTTTATCATAGTAGCTGATTGATGCTCTCGCCAAAAGCTTCGGCTCATATGTCAATTGACTAGTTGAGCTAGCTTGAGGTGTTTGGTTGAAGGCTGCTCCTTGCTGGTCCAGAATTATTGGATCGGAAATGTATACTTGAGTGATTTTTGGGTCGATGACTGGCGAAGTCGGCGAAAGATCATTACTAGTAACCGGAACAGGCGTGGGTTGAGATATGACTGAAGAAGGTGTTGTCCGCTTACCCTTCATCAGCTCTTCTATCTGTGGCTTAGTTAAGGGGCCGCGCAGATAGCTCATAGCCCATCTGGATTGAAAAACGATGGGAGGACCCTGATGAACGTCGTGCAAGATGAAGACTCGGCTTGACAGGTTGTTAATTAGGACGTTGTAGTCGGTTTCGCCTCCGATTCCGCCAGATTCAGCAATCATGCCTCTAAGTCCCTCGATGACCTTCTCTTTATCACGTTCCGCCTGAAGTCTTCCAATGAACCATGTACCGGTGTTGGTTAGGCCCTTGTAGTCAATGTCGACGGGGTTCTGTGTAACTAATGTCACGCCCAGTCCAAAGGCTCTTGCTTGCTTCAGTAATGTCATCAGAGGCTTCTTAGATGAGGGTTCAGCGACTGGTGGCATGAACCCGAAAACCTCGTCGAAATATAGGATTGCTCTAAGGCTAGTTGTCCCCTGTTGTCGCCTGACCCACGTAACCATGCTTTCTAGTAGTAGGGTCACGATGAACATTCTCTCACTGTCGCTGAGATGGGCCAAGTAGAAGATGCTGTGACGCGGTTTTCCCTCAGCGTTAAAGAGTAGTTTGTCTATGTCGAGGGCTTCACCTATTAGCCAGCTCTTGAAGCTTGGTGAAGCTATCAGCGTGTTCATCGCTATGGCGAGTTGGAACCTATTCTTTGCTGGGTAGAATGAGTCGAGGTCAAAGACTCCGAGCTTCGAAAACGGGGGCTTCTGGATAGCTGTTATCAGCTTCTCGAGACTGAGATCTTCATTTCTACTCCAATAATATTCGAAGATATTCTGTAGAAGGATTCCTTCAGGGCTTCTTATCGGGTCAACCTTCAAATCCATCAGATCGATGAGTGCAGAGACTACGCCACTCACCAGGTCACGGGCAGCCTCTCCGTCTGTATTGAAGTCTAGATTCGGTGAGGCTAAGCTGCTGAGTATGCTTACGGGCACTCCGGCCTCAGATCCAGGTGTGAAAATGGTGTAATCCACTGCATTCTTGAGTTGCGCTATTCGTTCGGAACCTATTCCCCAGTCACTAAGTCCCTTTCTCCAAGAATCAGCAACCGTTTTTGCGTAGTCTTGGACGGACAGCCCCTTTCTTCGAGCATCATCAACGTTGATCCATGGCTCGAAGTCTTGCGGGTCTAGGTTTGGAAATTGGAGGAGAAGATTCGTGATATCGCCCTTTGGATCAATGATGATTGCTGGTACTTCGTCGAGTGCGGCCTCTTCCAGTAAGCAGACGCAGAGTCCAGTCTTTCCACTCCCGGTCATGCCAAAGCAGACTGCGTGGGTAGTTAGATCTCTTGCATCATAGTTTATTGGTTCCTCAGTGACTTTTCCAGCATCCAAGTCCTGTCTTGCGCCAAGGTAGAATGAGCCCAGTCGCTCTGGTGGGAGATTCATCGGATCGTCGGTATCACTAGTGAAACAATCTATATAATAGTCTAGCTAGCTCGAAGCGTTTGCTACGACTCACTTTTTCGTGCTTAAGGTAGAGTAGAGCGCATAAAGAGCACCATCTGTTCTGGTATAGATTAAATACTCACAGATTCACTTTTCGCGTTGTGAACTATATGACGCAGTTTAAGGTCTATGTGTCAAGCAATGAGGTTCCGAAAGAGGCCATTGACATGTTGAAGACTGTTGCAGACGTCAAAGTAAATCCTGTGGATGGCCCTCCCTCAAGAAACACACTTCTCGAAGAGGTCTCTGACGTTGACGGCATCTTCTGCTTGCTAACTGAACGCGTCGATATGGAACTCATGAATACCGCCAAGAAACTGAAGATAGTAGCTAACATGGCTGTTGGCTATGACAATATTGATGTCACAGAAGCTACGCGACGAGGCATCATGGTAACCAACACACCCGGAATTCTGACTGAGACCACGGCTGACGAAACCATGGCTCTTCTCTTGGCAATTTCACGCAGAATCGTCGAGGCGGATAAGTATGTGCGTGCTGGGAAATGGGTTATTCCATGGAGCCCAATGATGATGGTTGGGAAAGATGTGCATGGAAAGACTCTGGGAATATACGGCCTTGGAAGGGTTGGTCAAGCTGTTGCGAAGAGAGCTAAAGGCTTCGATATGAAACTCGTCTACTATGATGCATATCGGAACTTGGATATTGAAAAAGAGCTGAATATGCTGTATATGCCTCTAGACGATGTCCTTGGACAATGTGATTACCTTGTGATACACGTTCCCTTAACGTCTGAGACAAGACATAGCATAAACGCAGAGAAGTTATCTTTGATGAAGAAGACAGCGTTTGTCATAAACACTTCCAGAGGACCGGTAGTAGATGAAAAGGCGCTCATAACGGCTCTGCAGAAGAGTCAACTGGCCGGAGCAGCACTAGATGTTTTTGAGAAAGAACCAATTGAGACGAGTAATCCTCTGATTGGAATGAACAACGTCATCATCGTTCCACACATAGCTAGTGCAAGTATTGAAACAAGAACAGGCATGGCCAAGATGGCAGCTGAGAACATAGTCTCAGGCTTGAGGGGTATGACTCCAGAGACTCTTGTGAACAAAGAAGTATCGGCAGCCAAGAAATAGCGCACCTATACCCCCGTATACTTGATGATGAAAAGATTGCGGTAATCCTACTTGACTTAATCCAGATGGTTCGTGTAGTGAAGCGATTGACTTAGTATTTCCACAACTTTCTTTGCCAACTCTTGTGATTCTCCGGCCTGAAGAAGCTGAATGCCAAACTGCTCTGCAAACGCGCGCGCGAGCCGATATACGGATGCCGTGAACACTCAAGTCGCATTCTCGCATACTAACCTTTCAGACTCATATACAAAAATGCAATCTTTTTATCGGTAGGCGTGCAAATCCGTGGTCGATGGGAAATGACTGAAGCAATTGAAGAACA
>JBGOZA010000018.1:0-13981 GCA_041480025.1 Bathyarchaeia archaeon
AAGCTATGACAAATGATTTCAGAGAAATGCGCAGAAGAGGCGAAATACCCCCAGACATAAGCATAGCACACTATAGGACGATCTATAGAGAAGTAGCCACAAGCGAAATCTACATTAACTGTGATGCAGGAAGGGTAATGAGGCCTCTCATCGTGGTAGATGAGACAAAACCGAGACTCACAAACGAGCTCGTATCGGAACTTAAGCGTGGAGATCTAAAGTGGAATGACCTTCTCAAGCAGGGAATAGTTGAGTATCTCGATGCTGAAGAAGAAGAGAATGCTCACGTAGCCTTAGATTTTAAGAAGATTGAAGCAGATCACACACATGTAGAGATTGCACCATACACCATCCTAGGTATATGTACATCAATAATTCCATATGCTGAACATAATCAGTCTCCTAGAAACTCCTACGAAGCTGCCATGGCTAAACAGGCTTTGGGCATATTCGCTACCAACTTTTTCAATCGGGTTGACACTCAGTTCCATCTCCTACATTATCCACAGATCCCCTTGGTTAAGACCAAGCCTATGGACGTGTTAGGCTACTATGAACGTCCTTTTGGTCAAAACTTTGTGGTAGCCGTCCTGTCATTTGAAGGCTACAATATGGAGGATGCAATAGTCTTCAACAAGGGATCCATCGATCGGGGATTAGCCAGATCCACCCTGTTTCGAGTGTACAAAGCCGAAAGCAGAAGATATCTTGGTGGCTTGAAGGACAAGTTCGAAGTACCAGAAACAGGTACAAGGGGATTTAGAGGAGAGCAGTACTATCGTCTGCTTGAAGGCGACGGGATAGTAAGTGTAGAATCCGCGATAGACGGCAATGATGTTCTGGTCGGAAGAACCAGTCCACCGAGGTTCCTTGAAGAATACCGAGAGTTCGAGGTCAAGGGACCAACAAGAAGAGACACATCAGTCACGATGAGGCCAACCGAGATGGGAGTGGTTGACGAGGTCTTCCTAACAGGCTCTTCCCAAGGCAGTGACTTGGTTAAGGTCAGGGTGAGAGACGAGAGAATTCCGGAGCTTGGGGATAAATTCGCTTCACGACATGGGCAGAAAGGGGTCATCGGAATGGTGGTGCCCCCCGAAGACATGCCCTATACTGCAAATGGCGTTATTCCTGATGTAATCATCAATCCTCACACTATCCCGTCACGTATGACTATTGGTCAATTCATTGAGTCTGCAGCTGGGAAAGCAGCTGCGCTGTCAGGTGAGATATTTGATGGTACCCCATTTAGCAATGTAACACAGGATGAAATACGGAAGGCTCTCACAAAACACGGTTTCGAACCCGCTGGGAGGGAAGTCATGTATAGCGGTATAACAGGAGAGAAATTCGCAGCGGATATTTTCATTGGTGTAGTCTATTATCAGAAACTCCACCATATGGTTGCAGACAAGATGCATGCTAGAGCTAGAGGGCAGGTACAAATGCTAACGCGTCAACCCACCGAAGGGCGCTCACGAGGAGGAGGGCTCAGATTTGGTGAGATGGAACGTGACTGCCTGATTGGCCACGGAGCTGCACTTCTCCTGAAAGATAGGCTCCTAGATGAATCAGACAAGGCTACCGTCTACGTCTGCGAAAAATGTGGGTATCTAGCCTATTTCGATTTCAAGCAAAGGCGATATATATGCAAAACTTGTGGAGAAACAAGTACCGTCTCCCAAGTCACTGTTTCATATGCGTTCAAACTCTTGCTTCAAGAGATGATGTCTCTTTGCATATCGCCTAGACTGCAGCTCAAGGAGAGAGCCTAAATGACAACAATAGAAGAAGAACCCTACAAGTTAATCGGCGGAATCAAGTTCGGAATCTTATCACCCAATGACATAAGACGTCTATCTGTCGCTGAAGTTCTAATGGCTGATACCTATGATGAAGATGGTATGCCTATAACCAACGGGCTGATGGACGGACGTTTCGGAACGCTCGAACCCAGACAGAGATGCAAGACTTGTGGCAATACTGCCGCAAGATGTCCAGGTCACTTCGGGCACATAGAACTTGCAGCACCCGTGGTCCATCCATCATTCGCCAAGCTAGTCTACAAAATTCTTTCTGTTACATGCAGAAGTTGTGGCAGAATCCTTCTGCCTGACGACAAAATACAGGAAATCAAAGAGCAGATAGAGAAAGAAGCAAAACTCCTAGGAACTCCTTCTGAGGCTCTCTACAAGACAATCGAACTCAGAGCAAAAAAGAGCACAATCTGTCCTCACTGTGGAGGAGAACAATCGAAGATCAGTTTCGCAAAACCAACCGTGTTCCAGGAAGCCTCTGGAGGCGGAGCCAATCGCCTGACCCCGAACATGATTCTGGAAAGGCTCGAACGGGTCTCGGACGACGATCTGATATTGCTTGGCCTCGATCCACACGGGGGAAGACCCGAGTGGACAGTTCTACAAGTACTACCCGTCCCTCCCGTCTACGTTCGGCCTTCAATCACCTTGGAATCTGGCATTAGATCGGAAGATGATTTGACTCACAAACTGGTTGATATTCTACGCATCAATCAGCGTCTCAAAGAGAACATTGAGGTAGGAGCGCCTGCCCTTATTGTTCAAGATCTGTCTGAACTACTACAATATCATGTGACAACATACTTCGACAATGAAGCTTCTGGAATTCCTCCTGCTCGCCACAGATCAGGTCGAGCCCTGAAAACACTAAGCCAGAGACTCAAAGGAAAGGAAGGTCGATTCAGAAGCAACCTTTCCGGAAAACGGGTTGACTTCTCAGCTAGGACTGTCGTATCACCAGACTCCAACATGGATATCAATGATGTCGGCGTGCCCCTCGATGTGGCAAAACGCCTTACAGTGCCTCAACGCGTAACCGAATGGAATCTAGACGAGATGAAGTCCCTCGTACTAAACGGCCCAGATAACTATCCCGGCGCATTGTATGTTGTAAGGCCTGACGGAAGAAGGATACGACTCGAGTTTGTTGGTGAATTAAAAGACATAGCAGAAACACTCCAAGTCGGCTTTACCGTAGAACGGCACTTGAAGGATAGAGACATCGTAATATTCAACCGCCAGCCGTCCCTTCACAGAATGTCTATCATGGCGCATAGAGTGAAGGTTCTGCCTTACAAGACTTTTAGGCTTCATCTGTGCGTTTGCCCGCCTTACAACGCTGACTTCGATGGAGACGAAATGAATCTTCATGTTCCTCAGAACGAAGAAGCGCAGACGGAAGCTATGCTACTCATGCAGGTCCAGGATCAAATCCTCTCTCCCAGATATGGAGGACCCATAATCGGAGCGATAAGGGACTTCATAACATCTGCTTACCTGTTAACAGAGAAATCCACTAGATTGTCAAAACAGAAAGTTAGTCAACTGCTTGCGGCAGCAGCCTACGAAGGACCTATTCCGGCACCGATAGAGACGGAACCAGAACCTTTGTGGAGTGGAAAACAGATCTTCAGCCTGTTTCTGCCAAAAGGTCTTAACCTGATACTGAAAGCAAGCATATGCGAAAGGTGCTCCAAGTGTCTAAGAGAAGGCTGTGAACATGATGCCTACGTTGTTGTAAAGAATGGAATTCTGGAAAGAGGAGTGATAGACAAGAATTCCATAGGTGCTGAGAAATCAGACACCCTTTATCATAGAATTGTAAAAGACTATGGTACAGAAGCTGCCAGGCAATTCCTGAATTCCATAACTCGACTACTTACCAGCTTCATCTCCTCAAAAGGCTTCACTTACTCCCTAGATGAGCTCGATTTGTCAGAACCAGCTCAACGAAAAATAGACTCAGCAATTGATATGCGAGAGAAGAATGTCAGAGAACTGATTGACAGCTATCACAAGGAAACTCTCACAAGGCTTCCCGGACAAACCCTTGAGGAGTCTCTCGAAATATATATAATGAATGAATTGGCCAAGGCAAGAGATGAGGCTGGCAATATAGCGGACGAATACTTCGGAATGGACAATGATGGAATAATAATGACGCGTAGCGGTGCAAGAGGATCCAGTCTCAATATTGGGCAGATGACAGCCTGCCTTGGGCAACAAGCCGTTAGAGGCAAAAGAATCTTCAGAGGCTACCGAAACCGGGCTATGTCGCACTTCAAAGAGGGCGACCAGAGTCCGAGTGCACGAGGATTCGTTGGATCAAACTACAGAGATGGACTTAGTCCTCTAGAGTTCTTCTTCCATGCAATGGGAGGCAGAGAAGGCCTAGTTGATACAGCCGTAAGAACTCAGACTAGCGGCTATATGCAGAGACGCCTCATAAACGCCTTAGAATATCTGAAAATTGAACATGACGGCACTGTAAGAGATTCTGTTGGAGACATCGTTGAATTTCGCTACGGCGAAGATGGAATAGATCCAGCTAAGAGTGACCATGGAAAGGCTGTCAACATTGAACGCTTGGTTGAGCGTCTTAGCATTGGTTTCGCAGAGGGAAAGGCTGCTACTAAACAATACACGGAGAGTCTCCTTCAAAAAGCCGAGAGTTCTCTCACACCACTACTCGTTAAGGAGATCCGAGAACAAGCTCAAAAAGCTAAGTTGACCTCTGAGGCTGTTGACAAGCTTATGCAGATAGCATTAGAAAATTACAGAGGAGCATTGGTAGAACCAGGAGAGGCTGTCGGCATCATAGCAGCTCAATCTATCGGAGAACCTGGCACACAGATGACTCTCCGAACTTTCCACTACGCAGGAGTCAAAGAGCAGAACGTGACCTTGGGGCTTCCTCGACTGATAGAAATTGTTGATGCTAGACGAAAACCATCGACGCCAATAATGACGATCTACTTGGATAAAGAACACAGATCTAGCCGAGAAGATGCCACAAGCATCGCACAGCAACTTGTCTTTACAACAGTGGAGGACATAGCGGCAGTGGCAATCGACCCTCTTAGAGGCGCCGTAGTAGCCCGCCTCAGCAAAGAGAAAATGAAGAACAGAGGCATAACCCAAGAGGATCTGGTAGGGAAATTCCAGATTCCGAGTACAACAACAGAAAGCAAAGACGATCTGATATTCATAGCTCCAAAGGACCCAAAGAATCTGCAGAAGATATTCGACAAAACTACAAGTCTACAAGTCAAAGGTATAGCCGGGATAAGAAGAGCCCTTGTAAGTGATACCGGCAAAGAATGGGTAATCAGCACTGACGGGTCAAATCTACCCAAAGTGATGAGAATACCCGGAATTGACCTGAACAGGACTACTACGAACAATATCCACGAGATAGCTGAAACGCTAGGAATTGAAGCAGCCCGCAACAAGTTGATAATAGAGGCTCAAGGAGTCTTGGATGAACAAGGTCTAGACGTTGATATTCGCCACGTTATGCTAGTTGCCGATATCATGACCATGACTGGCGAAGTCTTCCAAATTGGCCGACACGGAGTCAGCGGAAAGAAATCAAGCGTGATAGCTAGAGCCGCATTTGAAATAACAGTTCCGACACTTGTCGACGCAGCAGCAAAAGGAACCGTGGATATGTTCAGAGGAGTAACTGAATCAGTAATCGTTGGCCAAAACATACCTGTAGGAACTGGAATAATTGAAATCTCTATGCGCATGGGAAAAGGTGAAGTAGTCTCTTCAAAAGAAACAAGTAACCAACAGGAGCAAACAAACAATGGTTGACATAAACCGCGTCATACAGTCCGCTGTCAAATCCGGCAAGGCCTTCTATGGAATCAACCAGTCAGTCAAAGCAGTTGAAGCTGGCAAAATAGCTGCGCTTGTACTGGCAGACAACTGTCCGTCAGAATCACGCAAAATACTCGAAGGTTATGCGGCACAGTCCTCTGTCCCAGTCCTTAACTACACAGATACAAACCACGAACTGGGTATTGCTTGTCACAAACCCTTCTCAATCTCTGCCATGGTGATAAGAGAGATAGCGGAAACAGAATTGGGACTAGAAGTGAAGGAATTAACCAAGAAGACCAACGAATCATAAAACCAAATATAGGAGACACTTGGGTAGTCTAACAAACTGCATGGGGAAAGACGTTCTAGAATGGCACAAGGAATCAAGCTTACAAGCGAAGAGATGCGGTACATCGCACTCTTTGAAAGTGTTACAGGAGCAGTGGCGATTGACTGTGTTATCGACGATAAACGCGACCGAATAATCATGATAGTGAAACCAGGTGACACAGGTCTCGCCATCGGAAAGCACGGTGCTCGAATCAAGATGTTTCGAAACATGGTCAAAAGAGAAGTGGAGATTGTGGAATCTGCAGACGATGCCGTAGGCCTCATAAAGAATAGTTTTGCTCCTGCAAGGGTGAAAGAAGTTCGAGTTACTGAACGTCTCGACAACAAGAAAGTTGCCGTTGTCACCGTAGACAGTAGAGACAGAGGCGTCGCTATAGGGCGAGAAGGAAGGACTGCTGAAAGGACGCGATTATTGGCTAAGAGATACTTCCAGATAGATAATGTGATAGTTAACTAGTACCTTAAACCCGGTCTCCTTCTTGACTTTCTAATTATACGTATACAATACTGATAGAAACTAGGACTTGGAGTCTGATATTTCACAAGCGACTTATCCTAATAGACGTCTTAGGCAGACAGATATTTGGACTGCCGACGCTTCTGCAGTATCTCGTAGACACGTTCCACGCGTTGGCGGTTCACCCAATTTCCGTGATGACGAAAACCGCCTCCAAAGTTCCCAGGAACATGTAGCAATTCGTGGATCAACACTTTCTCTTGTTCTTGTTGATTGAGAATGTCGAAACACTCTGAAATCACTTCTATCACGTAGTAGGGCTTGGACTCGAAAGCAAACTGCCATACTCGTGGAAGACCATGGATTCTAGCCAGAGTCCTGATTGCCTTTGACCCTCTGCTGCGAATGCAGATTATTCTGCTTACATCTATGTGCGTTAGGCCCAGATGGAGGACAATCTCTTTTACAATGGAATCGAGCTCTGGGGCAGATGAATATCGTATTACCATTCCATCAGAGACTGAGCTTTAATCTCTTAACATTTCCTGATATCTCTAATGTTTCAAAGCTCCATCCACAGGCTTGAATTTGAAACCGTATACTATGATGCCATCTTCATTCTGTTCGCGAAGCTTTCTGAAACAGGTCTCAACAGGCATTTCGATATAGATGTCTTCTGGTCGGCAATCAACTACTTGGGAAGTGACCATGGGACCTTCGTCCAATCTAATGAGGGCTATGATGTATGGCACATACTCCTCAAAACCTTCTGGAGGATTCCGAATAACAGTGTGAGTAAAGACTTTACCTTTTCCTGAAAAGTGCAGAGGTTCTATTCTTCCTTGTCTTCTACAGTTTGGACATATCTTCCTTGCTGGGAAGAAAGCTTGTCCGCAGTTCCTGCAAAGTGAACCTTGGAGATTGTAGATTTCCTTGTATCTGCGCCAGTGAGATGGAGAACCTACCATCGTCATTATCATTTCCTCCTTACAATCGTCACTACAGCTGTTGCGCCAGAGCCTCCCACATTTTGGGCTAGACCAATCTCAGCATCTTTGACCTGTCTTTCCTTCTCTACTTCCCCTCTCAACTGTCGCACAAGTTCAACAACTTGCTTGATCCCTGTGGCTCCGACAGCATGACCACCTGCCTTAAGTCCGCCATCGGTGTTGACAGGCAACTTTCCTCCAACGTAAGTCTGGCCTTCATCATAAAGTTCAGCAGCTCTTCCTTTTTCACAGAAGCCCAAGTCCTCTATAGCCAGAAGTTCAGCTATGGTAAAACAATCATGGACCTCCAACACGTCCACATCCTTTGGACTCAGCTTGGCCTGAGAGAAAGCTTGTTGAGCAGCTTCCCTTGTGGCATCTAGTGTACAGATGTCTCTACGATTGGATAGCGACAAAGTGTCAGATGCTTGAGTACATGCTTCTATGAATATGGGAGTATCAGTATAGTTCCTTGCTTTCTCAGCGGGAGCCAAGAGAATACATGCAGCCCCATCACTCATAGGACAACAATCAAAAACTCTTAGAGGGTCTGCAACTAGAGACGATTTTTCGACATCTTCTACGGTCAGTTTGTTTCTGAAATGAGCTTTAGAGTTATAACTGCCATGAAAGTGGTTCTTCACAGCTACTTTGGCCAGTTGCTCTCTAGTAAGTCCGAATTCGTGCATGTAGCGACGAGCCATCATCGCATAGAGTCCAGGAAACGTAGCTCCAAAGTATGCTTCCCACTCCATATCCATAGCCCCCGCAAGAGCGGATGTTGCTTTCGTACCCTCTACGTCTGTCATCTTCTCCACTCCACCTACAGCAACAAGATCATAAAGACCTAAGGCAATCGATATGTAGCCTTGCCGCAAGGCAACTCCGCCTGAGGCACATGCCGCTTCTACCCTTATTGCTGGTGCTGGATTGAGTCCCAGAAAGTCGGCTGCCAATGCTGCGACATGTTCTTGTCCGACAAACATTCCTCCAGACATATTGCCTACGTATATCTCTTGTATCTCCTTACCTCTGATTCCCGCTTCTTCCACAGCCTCCAGGCTTGCTTCCAACGCCAAGTCTCGTAGTCCTTTTTGCCAATGTTCACCAAAAGATGTGCTGCCTACCCCTACTATAGCAACTTCTCGTTTGTTATCCATTAGGCGACCCCTTTGAATTGTCTTTTTAGACGCGAATAGGTAGCATAATTGACGTATTCTTTGCGGCCAATGTAGTATTCTACTGTTGGCGCCAAAGGCTGGATCTTCCTTATTTGCTCAGTGACCATTAGACTGAAAGCGTCAGATCCGGCTCCTGAACCATATGAAGTCAATAGTATTCTTTCTCCTCCTTTGGCTTTATCCAATACTTCTGCAAGACCCATAAGAGACGACGCAGAGTAGGAATTGCCAACTCTTGTAACGACAAGGCTTGGAAGAATCTTTTCTTCCGGAAATCCGAGAACCTTTGCTGCTCTTAGAGGGAACTTGCCATTTGGCATGTGGAGAACAACATAATCGTAGTCGCTCGGTTTGCTGCCCAGTTCCTTCATCAAGCCTTTTGCGCAATTGATCACTTGAGTAAAATAGGCAGGTTCTCCTGTGAAACGTCCTGCATGTTGCGGGTATCTTTCTCCTTCTCTTCTCCAGAAATCTGGGACATCTTGAGTGTAGGAATAAGTGCCCTCGATCTCAGCTATGACGTCATCATTTCCTACTAGATAGGCCACAGCGCCTGCTGCGGCAGTGTACTCTAGAGCATCTCCGGGTTGCCCCTGAGCTGTGTCCGATCCTATCGCTATACCATATTTGATATAGCCTGCTTTTACAAGTCCCATGCAGGCTTGAATCCCTGCAGTACCTGCTTTGCAGGCAAATTCCAAGTCGGCTGCCATGAGTGAGGGTGTGGCACTTATCGCTTCAGCAACTATTGTGGCTGTTGGTTTTACGGCGTATGGGTGGGATTCTGAACCGACGTAGATTGCCCCTATCTCCTGTGGGTTAACGGAAGGGACTCGCCTTAGACAATTCCTCGAAGCTTCGACAGCCAGCGTTGCAGTATCTTCGTCAAGGGAAGGTACTGATTTTTCCTCGACCATAAGGCCATCTTTGTACGCTTTCGCATCTTGCCCCCAGACTTCGGCTATGTCTTCGGTCCTAATCCTCCAGCGCGGTATGTATGCGCCATAGCTTACTATGCCGACCATTCGTAACACTAGCCTCACCAAACTGGTTGACATGCTTTATAAGTGTTATACGATTGTCGTAAAATACTTCGACGATTGTCGAATTATCCCGTTTCTCTGCTTGGGAGAATTGGTAGTGGTGAGCTACTTTCAACCTCAATATCAAATCATGAATGAATATTTTTTACCTGTAAATTCCTTATTAGCAACAGAATGAATATAGCTCTGGCCAGAATAAATGGCTAAGACCCAGGATACTAAGAAAAATGATGCCCGCAGCGAAAGAGAATATCAGACGCGTACAGGTAACAGGTAAGTCCACATATATAGTGTCTCTTCCTAAGAAATGGATAAGTGAAGTAGGAATCGAAAGGGGAGAAACCGTCACCATCCTTCGGCAGAGTGACAAGTCTCTGTTGATCATCCCAAAGAACGTAATTCCTCCTGAAAGACCAACGGAGTCAACACTCATTACCTCATCCAGAGAGAATCCATATTCCCTCGTGCGTAAGGTCCTATCTTTCTATCTGATAGGCTACAACACTATTCGAGTAATTACCAATGAGGAAAGAATAAGTCTTGATCAAAGAGAGATGCTGAAGGAATTCGTGAGAAAGAAGCTGGTTGGAACAGAGATAGTTTCTGATTCTCGGAGAGAAATGACCCTTCAGGTTCTCTTGAGCTATCCGCAGCTTTCAGTCTACGACGCCCTAAGAAGAATGAGTATAATCGCAAGCTCCATGCATCGAGATGCAATTACTTCATTGCTAGAGAAAAATGACAGCTTAGCTCGCGAAGTAATTCAGACAGACGATGACGTTGACCGCTTCAACTTCTACATAATTAGACAGTTGAAGGCGGCGGTCGGAGATGTCAGCACGGTTCATGCTATAGGACTTAAGAATCCAAGAGACTGCCTGGGCTACCGGCTTATTGCTAGAAGCATTGAAAGGATAGCTGATCACGGAGAAAGTATAGCCAGAAACGTGTTACAGATCCGCAATCCGTTGAATGAGCGCATAAGCAAAGGGCTTGAAAAAATTAGTACCTTTGCCATTTCCGGTTTCGATGATGCTGTAAAGTCTCTGTTCGAGAAAGACTACTCTCTCGCAGATAGCGTCATAGAAACGAAGAGAAAGATTGAGGCAATGGAAGAGGAGGAATCAGCCGAGGTATTGGCAGCCAATCTGGGACCAGAGTCGACTGCAAGTCTCAGGCTTATATTGGACAGTATCAGGAGAACCATGGAATATGCAAGTGACATCAGCGAAGTGGTACTTAACCTGACAGTTCTGGAAGAGAAAGACAATTAGCGCGCCCTACAGTCTGGAAGCGTCGCGAGCTATCGCTGTACCTGTCTCAACGACCGTACTCTTAAAATCTTGAGGTATAGCTTGAGCAATCGCCAATCACGACAAACCTTAATAACATCCATGACGATTCTGCCGTCACCTGAAAACAATATGCCCATGACCTTAGCGGTCATCAGCATAAGGCCACAGTAGATTTATAAAAACCCAGCGAAATACGGTGACACCCAAAACATGGCAAGATCTCCAAAAGGACTTTACAGTGCCAGAAAACTCCTGAGCTTGCGAAAACATTTTCGCTGGAAGTATCGTTACTACAAACGTAGAGCTTTGAAACTTGATATCAAGGCAGATCCACTTGGCGGTGCACCAATGGGAAGAGGCATCGTCTTAGAAAAAGTGGGTGTCGAGAGCAAGCAACCGAATAGTGCTATTAGAAAATGTGTCAGGGTGCAACTGATTAAGAACGGGCGCCAGGTCACGGCGTTTCTGCCAGGAGACGGTGCTCTGAATTTCATAGACGAGCATGACGAGGTCATCCTTTGCGGTATCGGAGGCAGTCGAGGGCGGTCGATGGGCGATATTCCAGGGGTAAGATATGTCGTCATACGCGTGAATGGCGTGGCATTGAAGTCTCTGATTCTTGGTAAAGCAGAAAAACCTAGGCGTTAGTTGACAAATCGCGCATTGGACTGATTTTGACTATATTTGAACATACTTAGTCAAGTAAGCCGTTTTGGGCGTCTATTTCTGCTAAAAGAGTCAACACTGCGTTTTGGAAACGCGCTCTCTGACTAGCGTGAGGACAATGCGACTCGTTCCATTTCATCAGCTTTTGAGACCGCGTAACTCTTGCTGTCTCTTTGAGAAGCCGCTATGAGTTCTTCAGCAACCCGTTCTTCAATGGGCTTGCCTCTACCTTCTCCTGCCTTTCTTGACCCTTCGGAAAGAAATCTCAGGGCTAAGTCAACTCTCCTTTGTGGAGAAATGTCAACTGCCCGGTGATATACAATGCCACCATATCCTATTCTAGTTGTGTCCTCAGAAGGTGCGCTATTCTCTACTGCTGCAGCTATTACTTCAATAGGATTCTTTCCGGTCTTGAGGTAGATTATTTCGAACGCTGCCTTTACTATGTTTGTTGCTTTGGCCTTCTTGCCTCCAATAGAGCCACGGCGCATCATATTGTTTATGAATCGTTCAACAATATTGACATTGGACTTGGAAAAACGCTGATGTTCATGCCGCCCTCCACTGTGAGGGGTATAAATAGGCTTCAGATTCACGCAGCGTTTTAGGCCAGGGTCTTGAATTACTACTCCTTCAAAGCTCCACTTTCCCCATAGCTTAATAGACCCATACTGTTGGGGTGTTTCTGTTTCTTCGGTCAATGGCCTAACGCTTCCTTGCTTCGCGCTTCTACCTACAGATTTGAATATAAACCTTCCTCGGATTGTGAAGGTCTTGGTGAACCGCTTTTCAGGCGATACTCATATTTACAGAAAAACCTCAGCATCGGGAATACTTTTTAATAGAAGAGACCATTTTTACCTCTAACCCTTATCTATAGGGAATTTGAGAATAAGGCAATTGAAACGGATGGATAAATATTGAGTAGCGAGAAGCCACATCTAAACTTGGTAGTTATAGGTCACGTTGATCATGGCAAGAGCACCTTCGTAGGTCACTTGCTACTTCTCAAAGGCCAGATAAGCGAACGGGCAATCAAAGAACATGAGGCTGAAGCACAGAAATATGGCATGCGTATTGATGAGGTCAGGTTCGCTTGGGTCCTTGATCGCCTGAAAGAAGAGCGAGAAAGAGGTATGACTATTGACCTCTCCTTCTGGAAGTTCGAGACAAGCAAATATTTCTTCACAATCATAGACGCACCTGGTCACCGAGACTTCGTAAAGAACATGATTACTGGAACAAGTCAAGCTGACGCTGCAATCCTCATCTGTTCAGCAAAGAAAGGTGACTATGAAGCTGGCACAGGTCCCGGAGGCCAGACCAGAGAACACATGTTCTTAGCTTACACGCTGGGCGTCAGACAAATGATTGTGGGTATAACCAAGATGGATGACCCAACAGTCAAGTGGAGTCAAGAACGATACGAAGAGGTAAAGAACGGGCTATCAGACCTGCTGAAGATTACTGGATATAATACATCCAATATGGCCTTTATCCCAGTGTCCGGCTGGACAGGGGACAGTATTCTTGAACAAAGCAAGAACATGCCCTGGTACAAGGGACCAACCATGGAGCAAGCTCTTGACCAATTGGCTGTTCCAACAAAGCCAACGGACAAACCACTCAGAATACCTGTTCAAGATGTCTACACGATAACTGGCGTCGGCACTGTTCCTGTCGGGAGAGTAGAAACTGGAGTCATGAAGGTTGGCGACCAGGTTGTATTCATGCCTGGAGGCGCAAAAGGTGAAGTCAGGACAATCGAGACTCATCACGTTCAGATTCAACAGGCGCTTCCTGGAGACAACATCGGATTCAGCGTCAAAGGCGTTGCAAAGAACGAGGTCACCCGAGGAGAAGTGCTAGGACCAGTATCGAATCCTCCAACGGCTGCCAAAGAATTCATAGGGCAAATCATAGTAATATTCCACCCGACTGCCATCGCTGCTGGATACACTCCAGTACTGCATGCCCATACAGCAACAGTTGCAACAACGTTTGCCGAGCTTCTACAGAAACTTGACCCTAGAACTGGCCAAGTGACAGAAGAAAAACCTGCCTTCTTGAAGACCGGTGATGGCGCACTTGTGAGATTCCGTCCGCTCAGACCAGTAGTCTTGGAAGAGTACTCCGCAATACCGCAAGTTGGCCGCTTCGCTATAAGGGATATGGGAACAACTATCGCTGCAGGCGTGGTCAGAAAAGTAACAGAAAAGCTCTAATCTTCCAACCTTTTTCATTCTTCCGATTTGTTGATTAAGGTGCAAACTTAAAATAGGTCGATAGGCATCGTTTGCTCGCACTTCAGTTGGAGTGGGAAAATTAGATGGTTCAGAAGGCTAGGATTCACC
>JBGOZA010000019.1:0-13962 GCA_041480025.1 Bathyarchaeia archaeon
ACCAGCAAAATTCAACTACTATAACAGATGATGTATGAATCTAGTGAGATTGATGAAAGTGAAGTTCAGCGTTCAGCTAGGTCGAGGCGCGTCCATCTATGACCTAATACAGACAACAGTTTTGCTTGAGAAGCGGGGTTTTGACACAGCATGGTTTGCCGATCATCTTGTGACCCTCGATCGGAATGGGAAGTGTCTTGACCCTTGGCCAATCATGGCGGCTCTAGCAACTCACACAAGTCACCTGTCTCTTGGCTCAATGGTCACCGATCCCTTTAGAAGACATCCCGCCGTGCTAGCTCAGACATCAGCTACAAATGACTGGATATCTAGCGGTAGGATGAAGCTCGGAATCGGCGCTGGCGAAGCCATGAACACAGTGCCTTTCAACATTCCATGGGACCGTAGGATTAGAAGGCTTGAAGAAACAATCCGGGTTCTCAGACTACTTTGGACAGGTCAGACTGTGGATTTTGAGGGGGAGTTCTTCAAGCTTGACAAGGCGTTCATTCAAGCATTGCCTCACAACAGATCTTCTGTTCCGATATACGTTGCCGCTAATTCTCCAAATAGTAGAAAAATAGCGGGCGCAATGGGTGATGGATGGATAGCTGAACTACTTAGCCCAGAAGAGTATCGGAAAGATCTTGAAGAGGTCACATCTGCTGCCAAAGCTGTTGGTAGAAATCCTGACGAACTCGACGTTACATATCATGTTCTTTCAGCCATCTCAGAGAATAGCTCTGCTGCAAAGTCCGCTGCTCACCAAATGGTGAAAGAGATGTTCACCTACTGGCCAAAACAGTTGGAAAGATATGGCTACAGGATAAGTGATAGATGTGATTGGAACCGTCTGCTGGTGGAGGAGAACTCAATAGGAGAGGTAAGGAAGCTGTCACATGACGTCCCAGACGAAGTTGCTGAGATAGTCACAATATCAGGGAACATTGACGAATGCACAGAAAGGATAGCTCAATATGTCAAGGTAGGAGTCAGACATTTTGCATTCAGCTTTGGCTCAACAAGAGATGAATCAATGAAACTTATGGGTGAAAAAATCATTCCATACTTCAATGAACTATTCAAGGCTGACTAGTCCTCAGGACCAGCACAGATAGAAGAGAACTTCTTCAGCACAACTCCTTGTCTCATGCCTCAACCTGATGATCTTCCTCCTGCAAAATCCTGGGAAGACTAGACAACTGAAGTGTGAGCTGTAGAAATACTCAATCGGCTTTCTCACTTGATATGGTTAGTATTATATCATTGAAAGCGAGAGTGCTTCTATCGGTAATTGTTATGTCAACTACGGCTAAGAAAGCTGCAATAGACTCGATAAATGAACACGAGAAGTTGTTAATTGATGTCCACGACAAAATCTGGAACTGGGCAGAGGTAGGTCTACAAGAGACAAAGACCTCAAAACTCTTCTCTGAAGTACTAGAGGCTAACGGATTTAGAGTTGAGCGCGACGTCGCAGACATGCCAACTGCTTTTGTTGCGACATACGGAACAGGAAGTCCCACCATAGGGATAATGGGTGAGTTGGATTCTCTCCCTGGCCTTTCTCAAAAAGCATCACCTCATAGAGAACCAATAGTAGAAGGAGCGCCTGGCCACGGCTGTGGTCACCACGGATATGCAACAGCAGCCCTTGGTGGAGCATTAGGTGCTAAAGCTGCTATAGATGCAGAAGGGCTCAAAGGTACAGTGAAATGCTTTGGATGCCCTGCAGAGGAGACTCTTGTCGGAAAAGTCTTCATGGTACGTGACGGCGTTTTCAATGGGGTAGATGCATGTCTCGGACACCATCCTGCTTCAATGAATACGGTTAGACTCGGCAGCGGCAATGCAATGAACTCAATGAAATTCGAATTCTTCGGAGTGCCTTCTCATGCTGGAGGAAGTCCTGAAAGAGGACGCAGTGCTCAAGATGCTGTTGAATTGATGAATGTCGCAGTCAACTACATGCGAGAACACGTCGTTCAGGAGACTCGAATTCACTATGTTGTAGAAACTGCTGGACATGAACCAAATGTCGTTCCGGCATATGCCAGGGTTTGGTACTATGTCAGAGCTCCTACACGAGCATTGGTCAATGAGTACTACAAATGGATACTTCAGATCGCTGATGCTGCAGACATGATGGCCAGAACAACACACAGAGTCCGTTTCCTTACTGGTGTACACAATGGAATGAGTAACAGAGCTCTAGGCAACCTTGTTGTCGCAAATATGAGAGAATTAGGTGCTCCTACGTACACGCAAGAAGAATATGAATTTGCAAGAGAACTCGGAAAGTCCATTCCCAGAGAGACAAAGATGACAATGCTGAGCAGGATGCCTCTGCCAAACGCCGTGGATCTTATTGATGTTGACATATGCGACAAGATCTTCGACCCATACGGTGAAGAAGTCAAAGGCGGCGGAGGCTCATCAGACGTAGCTGATGTAGCTTGGAACACTCCCACACAACAATTCGGTACGGCAATGTTCATAGTGGGCTCGCCAGGTCACTCGTGGCAGAACGTTGCTTCAGGAGGCATGAGCATCGGTCATAAATCCACGATTTTTGCCTCCAAAGTCATGGCATCTACAGTCATTGACCTATTGACTAAGCCAGACGAACTCATCAAGGCACAGGAAGAATGGAAGACGAAGATGAAGGGTTTGACCTATGAGTCTCCTCTGCCACCTGGACTCAAACCGCCTCTTGACCAGTTACCTGTAAGCAGCTAAGAAATAGACCGGCATCTGAAGAAGGCCCCGAGACTAAGGGGGCACCAATATTTTTCTGGCGTCCTACTCTACGTATCTGACTGCATGTTGAAGATCACATGAATAATTTAGAGGACTGTCCATAGTGCGATCTATTCCTGCCCATAATGCCAATTGCCTACGACTAGTTCTTCTATGAAATGATTACAAAAGAATCAAGATGTGGCTATCTTCATGCTCTTTAGCTGCAGACCTCGCTAAACAGAAACGATCTAAAAAAGAAGTGTAGGGAGATAATTCCCTACCAGGTTATGTTTACGTCTTCGGCCAAGCCTCTGCCCATTATCTTTTCGAGCATGAGGCGCTGCTCTATTGCTGCGGTCCATTTTCTGACTTGGACGACTGCGTCTGGGTTTACGCTGATTGAGTCTATTCCGCTCTCAACGAGGAATCTGATGAAGTCCGGGCCATGGACACTGGGTGCTTGACCGCAAATGCTGACTGTCTTGCCATCCTTGTGCGCCGTGTCGATGAGGTGTCTTAGAGCTCTTTTCACAGCGAGGTCTCGTTCATCAAATATGTCAGAGACTGTTGGATTATCTCTGTCGCAGCCAAGTATCAGCATGGTTAAGTCATTTGAACCGATGCTGTAACCGTCGACTAGCTTGTTGAATTTATCCGCGAGTATGATGTTGCTTGGAATCTCTGCCATCAGCCAGATCTTGAAGTCTGGGCTTCTTTTGAGGCCTTCGCCTTCAATTATTTTGATGACTTTCTCTGCTTCGTCTACGGTTCTTACGAAGGGTAACATTACCCATAGGTTCTTGAGACCATATTCTTCTCTGATTTTCTTGACCGCTCTGACTTCAAGCTTGAATGCTTCAGTGTATTTTGGATCGTAGTAGCGCGATGCTCCTCTCCAGCCCAATAGAGCTGAAGGTTCAATTGGCTCATATTTCTCTCCGCCTTTGAGATCACGATACTCACTGCTCTTGAAATCGCTGAATCGAAGAACTACTGGTCGAGGATTCATTGCTCTACAAAGCTTAGCTACACCTTCAGCGAGACCGTCTATGACCTTCTGTGATTGTCCTGTCTCTATCATGTAGAGTGGGTGTTGCCCAATTGAGGCGCTCCAAATGAATTCCTCACGCATCAGTCCGATGCCGTCACATGGTAGCTTAGCGATTTTCTCAGCTAGTTCTGGCTCTCCTAGGTTTGCAAGTATCTTAGTTCCCGTGACTGGATATGATTCTGCTGCAACCATCATTGCCGGGGTGGCTGCTTCTTCCGCTTTCTTCACTGCCTCTGCAAGTATTCCTTTGTAGACGATACCATTTGAAGCATCTACCGTGACCTCTGATCCGTCAGGTATGGATTCTGTCGCTGCTTTTCCTTTGCTTCCGGTTCCTACTATGCAAGGGATGCCCAGTTCTCTCGAGACAATTGCGGCGTGGCATGTCATGCCTCCGCTGTTTGTGACTATTGCCTTAGCTTTTCGCATGGCGGGTACCCAGTCAGGGGCCGTCATCTGGGTTACCAGTATTTCTCCTTCCAGGAAAGAGTTGATACCTTCAACACCCATTATGACGTGGGCTTTGCCAGCTGCAAGGCCGGGTGAGGCTGGAAGTCCTTGTGTCAGTACTATTTTTTCTTCTGTAGTCTTGATTGATTCCGTTGTCTTGGTTTCTTTTCCTATTTTTAGAGACCAAACTGTTTCAGGTCTTGCTTGAAGTATCCAGAGCTTGTCTTGGAATAGTGGGTTGGAATCAAGTCCCCATTCAATGTCCATATGACGACCATAGTGCTGTTGAATGGTCAGACCATATTTCGCTAGCTCTATCACTTGGTTATCCGTTAGGATTTGTTTGTCTTGAAGTGCGGCAGGAACATCTACGATTTCGGTTCCTCCATTCGGTTTGCGAATCATTTGTATCTTCTTGACTGGAACCGATTTGTTTACTATTTTCAGAGTCGCTTTGTCAACGTAGTATTCATCTGGTGTTATCGTTCCTTGAACAACTAGTTCTCCAAGACCGTAGCCTGCTTCAATTAGAACAACGTTCGGATCACCGTTTGATACATTGAGTGTGAACATTACTCCCGATGATTTGCTGAAGACCATGAGTTGAACTGTTGCTGATAGAGCTATTTCCAAGTGGTCAAACCCTTTCTGAACCCTGTAGAAGATGGCTCTATCTGTGAAGAGGCTGGAATAGCATTCTCTGACCTTGTCGACTACCTGATCTCCTCCTTTGACGTTCAGATAGGTTTCTTGCTGACCTGCGAAGCTAGCGTCTGGCAAGTCTTCAGCGGTAGCTGAGGATCTAACGGCTACAAATGGTTCTTTGATCCCGCTTCGCTTGGACAGTTCACTGTATGCTAACCTTATTTCTTCAGCCAAGTCTTCAGGCATTTCCGCCTCAACAATTGTTGCCCGACAGGCCTTGCCAACTTTTTGGAGTGTTCTTGTATCGTTCGGGTCGACAAGTTCTTTCAAAACCTCTCTTAGCTTGACGTCTAGGTGGGTCTTCTCTATGAAGTGGCGATAGGCCACAGCGGTAGTTGCGAAGCCGTAGGGTACTGGGACCTTTGTCTTGCTGGTCATCTCACCTAGGCTAGCCGATTTTCCACCGACGAGAGGGACATCCTTGTTTCCGAGCTCATCAAACCAAAGTACAAATTTATCTGCTCTAGTGGACATTTCCAATCATCCGTTTGAACTCTTTGGGGAGTTCACCATCTGTCTAAAATAAAAGGATTTCCCGGTTGATGCGCGCCGGATATGAGGAGAAGTGTGTCTATCTGGATGTAGCCTGTCTCTGTATCAAATAGAAATTTCCGACTGCAGACCTTGATTTGGAAAAGGATACATCATGACGTCATCCGGTGATATGGTCAATGATAGCTCATCTCCAATATTGAATCTAACATTGTTGAGGCGTTGAGGAACTCTGATCGCGAATGGGGCATGACCAGGTACGTTGATTTCATAGCGGATTGCTCCTCCTTCAAAATCCTCCGTCTCCACATAGCCATGTATACCGTCTTGAGATTGTTCGTTGTTCACAGAAACGAATTCGGGGCGGATTGCTGCAACGACGGGCTGACCTACAGGTTGAGAGGTTTCTTTGCTTTTCAGGATAAGACCTTCTCCACAATCAATGATAGAGACACCGTTCGAAATCTCAGTAATCTTTCCTTCTAGGAAGTTGGCTTCACCTACAAAATTAGCGGCGAAGATAGTCTTTGGATGAGAATATAATTCATAGGGGGTTCCGATTTCCATGAATCTCCCCGCTTTCATAACGACAATTCTGTCAGCGATGGACAGTGCTTCTTCTTGGTCATGAGTTATGTGGATGGCTGTTAGGCCTAGGTCTTGGACCAAGTTCCTTATTTCGTATCTAAGCTCAACTCGAACCTTAGCATCTAGAGCTCCAAGTGGCTCATCGAAGAAGATCAGGTTTGATCCTGAAGCAAGTGCCCTAGCCACGCCCGTCTTCTGTTTTGCTCCTCCACTCAATTCATTTGGAAAGGCTGCTTTTCTGGTTGACAGTTTTATCAAATCCAGAAGTTCAGAAGCAGTGCGTTGAGTCCTGTCTGCTGACCATCCTTTGACTCTCGGTCCGTAAGTAACATTATCCCAAACATTCATGTGAGGAAAGAGGGCGATTTCCTGGAAGACGTAACCAATTCCTCTTTCCTCCAGAGGAAGATTGTTCATTAGTTTTCCATCAAAGTATATTTCTCCTTCAGTAGGATCGATTATGCCTGCAAGACATTTGATGAATGTTGTCTTTCCGCAACCACTTGGTCCAATTATGGCCACATATTCTCCTTCACTGATTTCAATGCTAACTCTATCGAGAGCAACTACCTCCCCATACTTTTTCGCTAGATTGACGACCTTAACAGCAGTCATCTATATTACCTCAATCTCTCTGGCTAGGCCACGGGGTGGTAGTGGAAAGACGCTGACATCAGCGGGTCTGATACTGATTGTCGCCTTCTTACCAACTTCCGGAAATTCCTCAATATCACTCAAAGGTATCTTGGCGCCAATTAGGTCACTGTTCTCTAGCTTCATCTCCACTCGTATGCAGTCTCCTAAGAAACGGACGGCTTGAACAACGCCAGGAAGAGCATTCACATAATCGTCCGTAGTACGCTTAAGAGATATCAATTCCTGCCGAATCATGAGAACAACACGCTCTCCTGGCAAGAAACTTGTTTCCCTAACCCTAATCTTAAGACCTCTTCGAAGTTCGACATATGTGCCTGTCGAGTCGACTTTGGTTGTGGTTCCTTCGAGGAAATTTGTATCGCCAACAAAATTGGCAACGAAAAGATTTTCGGGACGCTGATAAACATGAAAAGGCGTTCCTTGCTGTTCGTATCTGCCTGCTCTGAGAACTAGAATTCTGTCAACAACTACCATGGCCTCTTTCTGATCATGAGTAACATGTATCGCTGTTAGACCAAGGCTTTTCACTATGTTCTTCAATCGATAACGAAGTTCAACTCTGAGTCTAGCATCCAATGCTCCAAGCGGTTCATCCAGCAACATCAGTTTGGCACCCGAAGCTATTCCTCTAGCAAGGGCAACTCGCTGTTGCATTCCTCCGCTCAGTTCGTTAGGAAAAGCGTCAGGTCTTTCTTCAAGTCTAACTATCTTTAGAGCCTCAAGAGCAGTTTGAGAAGCTTCAAAATGACTTTTTCCTCTGGACAGGGGGCCGAAAGCAACATTGTCGATGACCGTCATGTGTGGAAACAATGCATACTGCTGCGACATGTAAGCAACATCTCTTTCTTCCGGAGGGACATCGTTTATCATCCTACCGTCCAGGAGTATTTCGCCTCTGTCAGGCTTTATGAGCCCTGCAATCAGACGAAGGAGAGTTGTCTTTCCGCTTCCGGTTGGTCCCAGGATACATAAATACTCGCCATTGTCTATCTCCAGATTGATATCATTCAAGGCAACTATTCTGCCAAAATTCTTGGAGACGTCAGCGAGTTGTAGTTTTGGCATACTAATGCCCTCCTTTCCTCATAGCCAGTCTCAACGCCAGAAGTGATACAAATGCTAGGAGCACAAGAAAGAGGATGCCTAAACCAACTGTAGAAGAACTGTATATGCTGGGATTGCTTATCCATTTTACGAGTAGTACTGGTGCTGTTTGGAGATCTATATTCTGTCCCACAACCGCTACAGTTGCGCCGGTTTCAGCCACACTTCTGGTTAGAACCATAACTGAACTTGAGAAAATAGAATATTTGGTCAATGGAAGAACAAGCTTTCGAAAAGTGCCAAATGGTCTGCTACCTAAAGTTCTTCCGACTTCCTCAAGCTCCTGAGGAACGCCTTGAATAGCAGCAGCCATTGGTCTCGTAAAGTAAGTATACGTTATTGTTGTGTGGGCCAAAACGAGAACCCAGAAGTCGGGAAGCCCCCCAAAAAAGTTCCAAAAGATGCTGAGAGATACCCCCAAAGCAACTGAAGGAATTATTACCGGTATCGTAACAAGAGCATCTAGCAGAGCGGTTAATCGTTTTCCCGTCTTCTGCCGCCCGATGATTATCGCCATGGGAAATCCAATCAGAAGATTGAGTAAAGTGGCTATGATGGCCACCACATAGGATGTGGTAAGGCTTGACCAGAAAGGCGCCCAAACAACTGATCCTGAAAAGACTGTCTGAATCGTACCATCAAAAAAACCAGCAAAACTCGGAAAGACAACAAAAAGGGACGGAATCACAACTAGGAAGATGAAGACAATCATGGTGACCAAATCCTTCCCGATAGCTGAGCTTTGTTTGCTCAAATTATGCTCTAGACCAGTCCATACCTTCTTTGAGGGGAATCCCAGTTTCGGGCCAAGATAGCTTATGGCCGCAAATATCGCTACGGAGACTCCGATAAGTATGGAGCTAACGAGAACCATAGGTCCGTCTTGACCTAGCGCGCGTGCGTTTCTGATGAATAGCGGTCCATTTTCAAACGTTCCTGCTACTATGGCAGTGGCTCCAGTCTCCGATAGACTTCTCGAAAAAGCCAACAGAAACGCGGAAATCATGGCTGGCTTCAGGATAGGCATTGTTACTGTTCTGAATGCGGTGAGTGTGGATGCCCCGAGAGTTCTTGCTGCTGTCTCATAGATTTGATTGTAACTTTGAAATTCTCCTACCATCAGGCGCACGATGACTGGATAGCAAAAAGCAAAATGAAGAAGTATAATCAGCACGGGTCCGGGTGAAAAGAGTTGTGAGAGATTCAGAAGGTCTGCTATTCCGGTAGGTCCACTCCAAAACGTTAGGATTGAGTAACCCAGTGCTACTGTAGGTATGATAAACGGAACGTCCGCTAGTGAATCTATGATGCTTATCCATTTGGCCTTTCTCTTGACTATCAGCCAAGCCATGGGCAGACCAGCCAAGAGATCCAGAATTGCCACAAGCAAAGCAATGACAAAGGATGCAACTACTGCATTCTGTGCGCGAGTCAGCTGAGCTGCATTCTGGAGAGTTTCTCCGATTAGATTCCATTTAAGAAATATGCCAATTATCGGAGGAATCAAGATGATGGCAACAAAGAATCCCATAGCCCCAAGATAGGTGCTTCTTCTGAGCATCGGATGTGAACTCAACTGATCTAGGGTGCCAAGAACCTTGTCAGATAGCTTGTGAATTCGTGTCTTCTCGTTTTCAGTCAAGTGATTCTTGCACCAGACCACATACGCAAATGAAGATTCGTTAATCTAGTAATCATGAGTTCCCCTATTACTCCTAGGGAAGTCCAATTTAAATAGACACTATGTAGAATATAGTGAAAATATAGAGTCGATTGTCACGCTGACCGGAGTAATGAGTCCTTGCCCATATGCCGCATCATTCGAATTATCTTTAAGAACATCGACAGATAACGTTGGTAAGACATTCGGCAGTTCAATCGCAGTGATGTAATTGAAGGGTGAAGGCTCATACAAGGCTGCAAAAGGCCTCATCCGCGTCAAGATTATTGTCCAAGAAGAGAAGATCAGGGATGTTACGATAAGTGGAGACTTCTTCATGTATCCTGAAGATTCTTTATGGAAACTTGAGACTGCGCTACGAGGATTGCCTCCCAATATGGAAGCAGTGAGAGCTCAATTGGAGGACTTCTATGCAAAGAACGGAGTTCTATCGCCTGGCTTGAAGCCCGAAGATTTCGCGGAAGCAATATATCGAGCTCTCGCAACTCTGCTGTCCTAGATTTAGCAGAAAGGCTTATTCGAATCATCATCAGCCTCATGCAGAATACGAGGAGACTCTTTGAACGACAGAAGCCTAGGTTCAGTCATTCTAATTCTCGGTGTCATAGGGGTTATGGTGTATGTGTACTGGTTCCTTGCTCCAGCCACCGTGGACAATCCTTTCTTCTACGTGCCAACAATCGGGGTGAGATGGGCATTAGCTCTGCCAGTTCTTATTGGAGTTGTTGCCCTTTTCGCAGTGGCTATCTGGATAGGATGGACCATGGTAATTACTCCCGCACCGATTCCCAAGCGAGAAAGGGAAACTGATGGTAAGAATGAGAAATCCTAACGTACAGTGGCACCGAAGTTAAGCGCAGCATTTAGTTCAATCTGTGAAAAGCAAGCAACGTGTTCTTCGGGGTGTCTAAGAGCTTAATTCCTTGGCTCTGATTGTTGCGCTCTCCACAGTCCTTACCAGAGCGGCCCTAATTCCTGCTTTCTCTAGCTCATACAGACCACACACCGTCGTGCCCCCAGGAGTAGCGACCATATCCTTCAGCCTAGCTGGATGTTCACCCGTCTCCAAGACCATTCTGGCAGAACCGAGTACCGTCTGAGCCGCCAGCAGCAGAGCATCGTTCATAGGTATTCCCATCTTTAGACCACCTTCAGCCAACGCCTCAATGAAGAGATAGACATAGGCAGGTCCACTAGCACTTAATCCCGTTACTGCGTCGAATAATTCTTCTCCAAGAAAAAGTGTTCTTCCCAAAGCTCCGAATATGTTCTTTGCTCGATCAAGGTGGCTTTCAGACGTCCCCTCAGAAGAGGTCAGGACCGTCATTCCTTCACCAATTGTGCATGGACTGTTTGGCATCGCTCTGACCAAGCTGACTCTTCTTTCAAGAGTATCCAGGATGAATTTCATTGTGACCCCTGCGACCACTGATATGATGAGTTTGTCCGTTGTCAATGAATCTCTAATCTCAGCAAGAATATGTTTTACATCTCCGGGTCTGACACAAAGTATCAGAATCCCACTTTCTACTGCAACCTGAGAATTATCCGACGTAGTTCTAATGCCGTATTTCTTGGTGATGTAGGCCTTCCTACTATCGTCGATGTCGCTGATCAATATCTCATTCTTAGCTATCATACCTGTCTTGATCAATCCAGAGACTATGGCCTCGCCCATCTTTCCAGCGCCAATTATTCCTAACGTTTCTCCAGTCATACTAATTCACGGCTGATTCGTTTAGGGCGTCTTCAGCTGATAAGATTTAACCCTATCCGGAATCTGATTACAGACAAGTCAAGAATCGGTTTTAAGCTTCTCTCTTCCGAAATATGGTTCTTCGAAACATTGGAATCTAGAACAACGCGTGTAAATCATTCACGGTTCTTTCTGTTGGCCTCTCACTGATCAGAATCTGAGGCGTCAAGCAAGTACCCAGACACTGCTGCATATACTTGCTGCAGGTGCGCACCAGTGGATGCTTCTTCAACTCAGTCAAGGATCGGCTTAAGTTACCTTTACAAGATGTCAAGCTTTTAATAGTGTAAGATATATAGAATACATAAACAAAATAGATAAGGCATGTTTCCTCTTCTGAGTTATGATGGGTGATTTTTCTTGTCGACCAAGAAACTCCTACTCTGGTTTGAGAAACGTAGAAGATCCAAGACTCTAGTTCTCGCCCAGCAACAAATAGTCTTGGCAATGGATACCGCAAGTGAACTGGACACAACCATGATGGCTTTTTCAGATGGAAGAAAGACGGATATGGAAGACGCTATTCAGCGTCTATTCTCGAAAGAGGTAGAGATTGACGATTTACGCCGAGCCACACTTGAAGAGCTCTCTTCCACGGAACTACCAAATGTTTACCGTGAAGATTTGAAGAGACTTGTTAATCACCTTGATGAATTTGCAGATCAAATCAAGGACTCTGCGAGGAGCTTGAAGGTTCTAACATTCGCTACTCAGATTCCCCGAGATATCTTAGATGGATATTTGAAGATGTCACACGATCTAGTTGATAGTGTCAAAGCTCTGGGTGATTGCATTGAGATCTTGGGAACTATTCCCGCTGAAGTCAAAACCAAAGCTGAACTCGTAGACCATTTTGAAGATCTAATTGACCAACAGTATCTGGAGACAAAAATGTTGTTCATGAAGCATGGCGGAGAGCTGGATGCTGCTACGTTGCTATCGCTTAGAGACCTCCTAGATTATGTTGAGCGTGCGTCTGACACATGTGCACGTACCGCAGATTACCTTCGTACCTTGGCAACATCTGAGTTACATTGAGCCCCATATTCGGTAAACGAGGCTACATAGCCATATTTTGCTAAGAAACAGTCCTTTCTTTCTCTTCGTATGCTTTCTTTCTCATTCACAATGCATGATGTGCGCTACAAGACTGACTGTCAACACTCACTTGTTTGGGTTTAGGTTTCTTAGTTTAAATAGTCCCTAAATACTAATCTAAATTGGTTTTTTCTCAAGGTGCATAGAACGAATGGTGAATACCCCTAAAAGCAAAAAAGCGCAAAAGAAAGCCCAAAATCTAGCACAGCATAGACAATTGCAGAAAGACAAAGATACGAAAAAGAAAGAGAGACGGAAGACTTCGCTTCCTACGAGCTATAATAAACAGAAAAAATAGTCAATAGCTTCTCTTCTTCAGCGCGCGCTTTGAGACTTCAACTGCTTAAGTGGTATCGTTGTCTCTTTGCACAGGCTGACTTTTCTCCAGAGCCTCCCGAATACGTCTCAACTCGGCTAGAATTTGGAGATTAACATCTTCGGAAGCCGGTGATGAAGTTCTCTGGCGACCCTCTTGACGGTATTCTCTCCGATCTTCTGTTTCTGACGGTCTTCTCTTGGCAAAACACTCTGAGCAGTAGACAGGACGGTCTCCTGTTGGCCTAAATGGAACTTCACATTCTTTCCCGCAGTCAGCACAAACAACTCTGTGCATTTCTAAGGGGGCACGATCGATACGCTGCCTATCACTGGAACCTCGATTGAAGGGTCTCCTATCTCGGGAGCCACGATCACGGCTGAAACTTCGTCTGCTTCTGTATCCCATTCTCAACATTCCTTCTTTGTTAATGCAACCAAGATACCCTTCCCATCTAATAACTCCAGTAGTTTGCAAACGCTCTAGCTATCTAATATTGGATAAAGCGCGCGCGAGATCTCACTGAACATTGTGAGGCGTGTGATATTGTTGTTCTGGAGTCGAAACGTGTGCTTTGAAGGAACCGCTTTCGTAGCCTGAGAATTCTCGTAGACAGGATCAAGAATTCTGGACGATAGAGTTTGGAGCAAAACGTTCCACCCTGATCTGTTTCTCTGAGACTCCAATATCCTTCAATTCTTTCTGGATTGCTTCGACCATTGCTGGGGGACCACAGGTGTAGAATACCCGATTCATATAGTCAGGCATCACATCCATTATCATTCCAGAATCTATGTACCCCACCCTTCCCTTCCAGCCGGGGCTGGGTCGGTCGATGGTAAGCTCTACTCTGAGGTCGAGATTCTTCTTCTGCATCTCCTTCAAGTCTTCAATGAAAGCTATGTCTGTTTCATTCTGGTTGCCATAGAGAAGAATAATATCTGTTGCTAGTCCCAAATCTGTGCAATATTTGCATATACTTCTTAGAGGAGTTATCCCAATACCCCCTGAAATTAATCCGATTCTATCATATTCACCTTCGAACGTAAAATTGCCATAAGGACCACTTATCCTAGCCCAGTCACCGATCTTCAATGAATTCAGGATGTTGGAATACTCGCTATCGGAGAGTTTCTTCGTGAACTCAACATATTCTTTCTCTGTCGGACTACTTGAGATACTGTATGGTTTACTCAGTTCTCCATTAGTACCTCTGACACTAACGAAAATGAATTGCCCAGGTTTGTAGTCAAAATCAACGGCCTTTGGAAATCTGAAACTCCTAACACTATGGGTTCTATGGACAATCTCCAAGACAGTTG
>JBGOZA010000020.1:0-13610 GCA_041480025.1 Bathyarchaeia archaeon
CCAGAAATCTAGCAAAAGAACTGCTCAAGATGTTTCCGGACACTTTTGGAGAGGACTTCGGAGATAACAAATCTTCTGTCGGGAAGTTTTTGGTGACTGACTCAAAGGCGTTGCGTAATGAAGTAGCGGGTCAAATTACTCGGTTGAAAGGAAGAGAGGCTTCGGGTCAATTGGTAAGTGTTCCCTACATTAGCACAGGGAATGAGGGACGGAAAAGAAGAGGCAGAACACGCCGAAGGTAACTGAATGTTATCCAATTCTGCTAACACTGACTCTCTAAATGGATTTATGCCAACTAACACGCGCGCCACTTATGTCGAGTAGCCTCCCGTGCATTGAAACGATTGTTAATATATACAATCTGTAATGATGAATACCCCTGAATGTATAGGCGTATTACGGCGGCACTTCTCCCAGACATTCGTTATACAGTTCTAAATGAATTTTGGATGGTTCTCTGATTCACCGTTGATTTAAACAATCAAAGAACAGAGATTTGCCTCCTCCACCTAGTATGCGTCACTGCGCGCTCACCTAGGTTCAAGTATGGTCTTCGAACTCCTACAGGATCGAAGACTATCATCATGATGAAGGAGAGAAAGAAATGCACCGTTTGAAGAATAATCCATCGCTAGATGTCAATGACATAACACGTTTTAGAACAGAGATAATCGAATTGTACAAGAAGTTTGAAGATGATCTCATATCTGTTGGCAGACGATTTGGATTCGAAATCAACATGTGGTATAGTCCATCAAAGATACCTCAGCCAAATTTCAGAGTTGGTCGAATCGCCGTGGATATGGATAAGCTTTACAGCAATCATGACTTCAAGGAACTCATCAATGATAACTATCTGTTCCCTGTAGGGAATTATGCCGAGAAGAGTGAAACAAAAGACCAAATAAGCCCGTCTATTACTGCGTTGGAACCTTTTCCCGACGTCGACCTTCTAAAGAAGAAGGTTGCCTTCAGACCGCAACCTACTATTTCTAAGAGCGCATTATTCGATTTCAAGCGGAACGACTCTGATATGAGAATTAAGCGTCCGAAGACCGGCAGGAGAAGCGGGCGCTAGATATCGAACGGCCATTCCCAAGCCTATTTAAGTTAGGCTACTTTCTTAGAATTCTGAGATAAATGGAACAAGAGAAGGAAACAGTCACCAAACTGGAACTAGATAAGCCCACTGACTTTAGGTTTCATGTCGCTTATATGGCCTATTCTGAAGCGTGGGATGGGAACACTTCAGAGGATGCTAGAAATAGACTCAACGAAATAATGTCTTCTTTGTCACCAACTGAGGCAGACTATGAAGATTTCTATGCAAAGATAAGCCAGTTTAGAACAAACCAGGTTGAATTTCATCGTGAACGTATTCAGGGACAAAGAAAGAGGGATTATCGAATGAGCGAGAAGAAGAGCGCGCGCGCCGCTAGACACAAGCAGTAGTCTGCTCTTCTTCATTGGCTCAACTTCTTGAGAGAACCCAGAAGACTCGATAATATTTTCTTGTACAGCGCGGTTTCTGTAAATCATTTATTTGTAGCATGCACTTTCTGCGGAAACAATGAATTCTAGATTATCCCTCAAAGAATTGTGGTTGGGCATCGATAGCTAGCGCTTATTAGCATGAAGTCTTTCTATTTCACCGGATTGGTTTGGTCAAGATCAGTATAGACCCCTGGAAAGACATAGTCTTTCACGATGTTCAACAGCTTCAGATTAGAGAGCTCCTTCATCTTCAAGCCATAAGTATTGAGTTGGCCCAAGCTGTGTCCCCTCTAGCTTGGGCGCACGGGATTCTCTATAACACTGCTCCTATGTTGGAATCTGAAGAACTGGGCTTGGAGCAGTTACGAGGCAGAATACACTTCAGCTCATTATTCTTTTCATTTATGCCCACTTATTCTGGATCGGTGAGATCAGGGCGAATCGACATACCCGTATTAGATCTTAGCAGCAATACCATTGCTGACTCTATATCATTGTGGATTAAAGAAAACTACAAACCTATGAATGAACAGGTCTGATCCAAACATATCCCATCATTCATGACTACCAATCTAGGGAGAGGCAGTGTTTTAAGATAGATAATTCACTTGAATTTTTGGTCACTCACAATGCCTGATAATGCTACGGTAGAGATTGGTGGTGTCAGAATGAATCTTGCTATGAACCAGAAGGAATTCAAGACTGGAAGCAGAGGTTACTTTGCTCAAGGCAAGTTTGAGGTCAATGGAAAAAGATATCAGGTACAGGTTCAAGCAGTTGAAATCGGGAGCAAAGAAAGAAAAACGGCTTGAAAATCATCCTTTCTTGATTATCTACTAGATGATTGACAATATGGATACATGCCAGATTAACAACGAAATGTTTGTCGTTGCTATTATACGAGATAATCTTCATACCTTATTCTCAAGATCGATACGCGCAATGTTTAAGAACGTGTCTTCTACCTCTGAATGAGAAAACCGGTTTCTACTCGTTCCAGAATATAACTGGCATCACGGGTTAGGAACGCGGTATATTGCGAGGACAGTTAGATATTGTCGACAGAATATCGTCATATACTAAGAGTAGCGGGAACAAACCTTGACGGTTCAAAACAAGTACCGTACGGTCTCAGCGCAATAAATGGAATCAGCGTAAACTACGCTCGTGCAGTTATCAAAGCCGCAGGTCTATCAGAAACTGTTAGGCTAGGGAGTCTTTCAGATTCTGAACTTCAGAAACTCGAAGAGATTATCAGGGACCCAGGTCGATTTGGAATTCCTTTTTGGCTGATGAATAGACAGAAGGACAGAAACACTGGAGAGAACACTCACCTAATTGGTCCAGATCTGACTCTGAAAAAGAAGGAAGATATCACATTTATGAGTAATATTCGGACATGGAAAGGAATTCGTCACAGTCTTGGTCTTAAAGTACGAGGACAGAGAACAAAGACAACTGGAAGGACCGGAAGGTCTGTCGGCGTGAAGAAATCCCAACTCATAAAGAAACCTACAGAGGAATAGTTGGTTATGGGAGACCCAAAACGTCCAAGACGGAAGTATGAAACGCCAAGGTATCCATGGTCCAAGGCAATGCTTGAGTCTGAACTCAGACTTGTTGGAGAATATGGAATGAGGAACAAGAAGGAGCTCCATCGCCATCAAGCATACTTGTCGAAATACTGGAAAAGGGCGCGTGAGTTGCAAGCTTTGTCTCTAGATGATAGAAAGAAGCCCCAAGATGAACTGTTGTCGAAGCTTCAATTACAAGGCCTTATACCCGAAGGAGGAAACCTTGACAATGTTCTTGACCTCAAGATTGAAAGTATTCTGGATAGGCGTCTTCAGACTTGTGTCTATAGACTCAACCTCGCGAGGACCCCCCAGCAAGCTCGACAATTGATATCTCATGGGCACATAGCTGTTGGCGATAGAAGAGTAACCTCGCCGAGCTACTTAACAAAACGTGAAGATGAGAGTCAAGTTCAATACGCTCAGTCAAGCAGATTTTCTCAGGACGATAGTCTTATTCGCGGTCCGTCTTCAGCTGGTCCGTCTTCAGCTGGTCCGTCTTCAGCTGGTCCGTCTTCAGCTGGTCCGTCTTCAGCTGGATCTGAAAACCAAGTCTCAGGTGAAGCATAGATATGAGCAAGAAGAAAGATACTTGGGCCGTAGTAAACATCTATTCCTCATACAATAACACTATTGTTCATATTACTGATCTTACGGGTGCTGAGACCGTTTCACGAATCAGCGGGGGAATGGTAGTCAAAGCGTCAAGACTGGAGTCTTCACCGTATGCAGCAATGCAATGTGCTAGTCAAGCAGCACAGGTTGCTAAGGATAAAGGCATTACAGCAATACATATCAAAGTCAGAGCCCCTGGCGGTCATGGTATGAAGACACCTGGGCCAGGTGCGCAACCCGCAATACGTGCTTTAGCACGCTCAGGTCTTAGAATTGGACGAATAGAAGAAGTCACGCCCGTTCCTCATGATGGTACACGTAGGCCCGGAGGCCGAAGAGGAAGACGTGTTTAAGTGGCAGAGTGGTATTTGTGCAAATCAAGATTCTTGAAAGACAAGGAAATACTCTTCGATTCTATGTGTCCGGTTTAGATCTTCAAATAGCGAACGGAATCAGAAGAACTATGATGTCTGAGGTTCCAGTGATGGCTATTGATGATGTCATAGTAGTTGAAAATAGTTCGACTCTCAAAGACGAAATGATTGCTCATAGACTGGGATTTGTTCCCTTGAAGACAGATCTATCGTCATACGTCACTAGAGACCTTTGCGACTGCAAAAGTGATTTGGGCTGTGCAAAGTGTAGCGTCACTCTGACGCTGGACTCTGAGGCTGTGGATCAAGAGAGAAATGTGTACTCGAGTGAACTGAAATCAAGTGATCCAGAGATAGTTCCAGTCAGTGGCGATATACCAATTGTGAAACTGGCAAAAGGGCAGAAAGTCAGACTGGAAGCCTATGCGAGACTTGGGACTGGAAAAGAACACGCAAAATGGCAACCAACGTCGGCATCAATATACAAATATGCTTCTCTGATTAAGGTGGACCCGGAAAAATGCGATGCATGCAAGAAATGTCTCAAAGCGTGTAGCAAAGAGATTCTTCGTCTTGAGGGAAAGAAGGTCGTCATTGTGAACGATGGTAAATGCGACATGTGCAACATGTGCGTTGAATCATGCCCCAAAGACGCCATAGTTGTAGAGCAGGAGAAGAACGCTTTTGTCTTCACTGTTGAGACGACTGGAGCTCTAGCGCCCGAAGTTGTAGTGACAGAGGCGTTTAGAATTCTTGAGAACAAGACCAAGGATTTTCACGAACAGATTACCAGAATAAGAAAGGAAGAAGGACTCAAATGAAGACAACTAATCCAGAACTAATTGATACAATCCGACTTCTTAGAAATGCTTCAAGGAAGAACAATTCAAGAATATGGGCTGCAATAGCTGATGAGCTTGAACATTCGAAGCAACGTCGTCCAGCCGTCAATCTAAGCAAGATATCTCGTACTTCAGAAAAAGGAGAGACAGTTGCGGTACCAGGAAAGGTAATCGGAAGTGGTTCATTGGATGGCAGGACTGTAGCGGCATTTACATTTTCCCAAACCGCAATTATCAAAATTGAGAAAGCAGGAGGAGAATGCCTATCACTCATAAAGCTGATAGAGAAGGATCCAAAAGGTTCGGGGGTAAGAATCATTGTCTAAAGATTCGGCAGATAGAAAACTCTTGGTAATTGATGCATCCGGCTTGATTGTGGGCCGTCTGGCCAGCGTTACAGCAAAACATCTCATTTCAGGAGACAAAGTCATAATCATAAATGCCGAAAAGGCGGTTGTGACTGGAGCACGTTTGGCTGTTCTCCTAGAAGCACATGATAGGCTCCGCATTCGAAATCTCGGTTCAAAGGCTAAGAGCCCAAAGCACCCGAGGAGACCTGAAGGATTAGTCCGTAGAACTATCAGAGGAATGTTGCCAATGGATAAGTCAAAAGGAGAAGACGCATATTCACGCCTCAGTGTATTTGTTGGAACCCCTGAGAATACGAACCCTGAAAAGGTCACTCGACCTAAAGAGGCAGAGAATAAATCACCTGTAAGGCTAATAACTGTAGGTGAAATAGCTCAAAGTATAGGATGGAAACCTTTGGAGGCATAGGATTTGCCCAACAAGAGAAAAGTTGTAGCTCTGGAAAGTGGCAAAAGGAAAACCGCCATCGCACGCGCCACTGTAAGACTAGGGACTGGAGTGATAAGAATCAATAGCTTTCCAGTTGACGTAATAACGCCAGATGCTGCAAAGGCAAAAATTATGGAGGTAATCGCCCTATCAGATGATTTGTCGAAACAATATGACGTGGATGTTGAGGTTGAGGGAGGAGGCTACATGGGTCAAGCGGAAGCAGCAAGGATGGCAGTTGCTCGTGCTTTCGTAAGTTTACCCAAAGGCTCAGCTCTCAAGGAAACTTTCACAGACTATGATAGGACAATGCTAGCAGGCGATTCTCGAAGAAAGGAATCAAAGAAATTCGGTGGTCCTGGAGCTAGAAGAAGGAAACAGAAATCATACAGGTAGGAAATCCAAAGATGATGGTACCGATTAGATGCTTCTCATGCGGAAGCCTAGTGGGCGACAAATGGGAAAAATTCGCTGAGAAAGTAAAGGCTGGCGAAGACCCAGCCAAAGTACTGGATGAGCTTGGTGTGACCCGATATTGTTGCAGGCGTATGCTACTATCAAACGTTGATGTGGTAAACGAAGTCTTGCGATACTATGAAACCAAGAAGGAGACCTAGGATATGTCAGCGACAGATCTTGCGTGCATGTTTGGTGTGACAGTACTGAGTATTCAATGTAGGTGAGACATTGAGCGAAGATAATATAGAATCTGAAGAAGTCAGGATAGACGCGGATACCGAGATAGAAGAAGAGAAGATAGAAGGAGAGTTCTTACTCCCAATTGATACGCTTCTTTCTGCAGGCATACATATTGGCACCAGGATCAAGACGAAGGATATGGCATCCTTCATCTATCGTGTGAGACCTGACGGCCTCTTTGTCTTGGACGCAAAGAAAACGGATGAACGAATCCGGATGGCGGCGAAGTTCATATCAAGATTTGATGCAAAGAAAGTAGTCGCAATCTCATCAAGGCTTTATGGACGAACACCTGTTCAGAAGTTCTGCGAAGTAACAGGCTGTATCCCAATCATGGGAAGATTCTTGCCAGGACTTTTCACAAACCCCTCACATTCAGCTCACATAGAAGCCGAATTACTGATCGTAACCGATCCGAAAGCTGATTGGCAGGCAGTAACGGAAGCTTCATCTGTAGGCATTCCTGTCATTGCTCTCTGCGACACGGACAATGATTTTCGGAATGTGGATTTCGTCATTCCAATAAACAACAAGGGTCGCCGCTCTTTAGCTACAGTATATTGGCTGCTTGCTCGGGAAGTACTGAAATCAAGAGGAGAAATCTCTGGGGACGGAACCATCAAAGTTCCACTAGACAGCTTTGAAACAAAACTGGTTGAGGCTGCAAGCGAAGCACAAGATTTCTAGGAAAGCCTCTAAGATGTCCGTAAGATTACCCCGACAAGCGGGGCAATTCTATTCTAACTCAGAGGCTATTTTGAAACAGGAGATCGAGAAATGCTTCATAAACAGTCTTGGCCCAGGGGAGATCCCCCATCTAGTCAACAAGCCCTTGAGTAACCTCGTCGCACTAGTCGTACCGCATGCGGGATACATGTTCTCTGGACCGGTTGCCGCACACGGATTCGCACTGGCTGCTGCTTCAGGAATACCTGACTCCGTGATAATCCTTGGTCCAAACCACACAGGATTAGGAAGCGGAATCTCAATAGTCACAAGAGGGACCTGGAGAACGCCTCTAGGCGATGTGAAGGTTGACACGGATCTTGCTAACTCAATTCAGTCTTCGTCGAGACTCATCGACATAGATGATCGGGCTCATCTATACGAGCACTCAGTTGAGGTTCAGCTTCCTTTTCTTCAATACATATATGGGCCAAATCTCAGATTTGTTCCAATATGCATGATGCTTCAAGACCTAGTCTCAAGTCGAGATGTGGGAGAAGCAATAGCCAAGTCATGTCGTGGAAAGAACACTCTGATCGTAGCGTCAACGGATCTTAGCCACTATCAACCTCAGAAGATTGCAGAAGAATTTGACAAGAAAGCCATCGAAGCCATTCTGCGACTAGATGAGATTGGTCTCCAAAACGCTGTGGAAACCTATGGTTTATCGATGTGTGGATATGGACCTACGAGCGCAGCAATCATTGCTTCAAAAGGGTTAGGTGCAGCTCAATCCAAACGCTTGTCCTATCACACGAGTGGGGACATAACTGGTGACAGAAGCAGTGTTGTAGGATACTGTTCCATAGCTATCACTCGTAACTAACTTCAACAACACCTCCTTTTTTATGCTAGATTATTCAAATGGAACCCGAACTCTGGAAACTGATAGCTTGAGGACGTATGCTTCAGCACCTGGGAAAGTCATTCTTACTGGTGAACACTTCGTTGTCTTTGGTGCACCAGCTCTAGCGATCGCGATAAACCGTCGGATAGTAGTAGGAGTCAATCAGCGAACCGATAGAAGACTTCACATTGTGTCCAGCCTTGGCAAGTCGGGTGAATTCGAACAGGATAAGTTCAATCTAGAAGAAGGAGGCCCAGAGACAAGAAACTTCCTAGAACCCGTAAAAATCGCCGCTGAGAGCGTACTGAAAAGATACGGGGCCAACAAAGGATTGAATATACAAGTCAACTCGGACATACCAGTAGCATCAGGGTTAGGATCGTCAAGCGCAATATCAGTTGCGACGGTTGCTTCAGTTGGAGAAGCCATAGGACTTAATCTCTCGAAAGAGGAAATACTCGATCTGTCACTCACAGCAGAGAGATTTGTCCACAAAAATCCATCTGGAATCGACATAGCAATAGCCACTTTTGGTGGAACCATACTTTATGAGCGAGAAAAAGGGGTGACACGAATAGAAGACATGCCTAACCTGGCTCTAGTCATCGGTAACACTGGAATAGCAAGAAATACTGGAAGCTTGGTCGAATCTGTTAGGCGAAGACGAGATCACTTTCCATCGACAATCAATCCTCTAATCGCTGCAGCACAGGCTTTGACAGGCAGTGCTGTTGAGGCGCTTAGAGCCAGAGACTTGGAGAAGCTTGGTGAACTTTTGGACATAAACCATGGGCTTCTTGCCGCAGTTGGTACATCTTGTATTGAATTGGATAGATTGGTGTATGCTGCAAGATCAGTTGGAGCTCTAGGAGCAAAACTAACAGGAGCTGGTGGGGGCGGTTGCATGATTGCTCTATGTTCCGATGAGAATCTAGTGACAGTATCTGAGGCCATCAGGCGGGCCAACGGCTCACCAATAACAGTGGTCAAGACAGAGGAAGGAGTGCTGACATGGAAAGAGAACTAGTCTTTGTGAAACTGGGAGGAAGTGTGATAACAGATAAGAATAGACCCTATACCGAAAGGCGTGAGGTGATAACAAGACTTGTCGACGAGATACACTCTTCGAGAGTTCGGAAAAAGATCAGTTTGATAGTTGGACATGGAGGCGGGTCATATCCACATGTTCCTGCTAAAGAATACGAAACACATCTTGGCCTGTTTAGTCGAGAAAGTCGGAAAGGAGCAGCATTGGTCCAGAATGCGGCGTCATCACTCAATAGAATAGTTGTAGATGCTTTTCTTAAAGCTGGAGAACCCGCTGTGTCAGTTCAAGCCTCGGCAAGCGCTGTGGCGAAGGACTCCAAGATTGTAAGATGGGATTTGGAGGCTGTTAGACTTATGTTAGAATCAGATCTGCTTCCTGTTCCTTACGGTGACTTAGGTCTTGACATAGCAAAAGGCGTCTGCATCTTGTCAACTGAAGAGATCTTCCGTTTCCTAGCTGCCCAGTTGAAGCCAAAGAGAGTAATCATAGGTACAAATGTTGATGGGGTATACGATAGTGATCCGCAGATTAATAGACATGCCAAGAAGATTCCTCTGATAACTACTGACAATGCCAGAGATGTGCTTCCGTCATTGGGTGGAGCCAACACTATTGATGTAACTGGAGGGATGAGATCAAAGATACTGACTCTGCTTCAGTTGGTCAAAGAAACAGAGACCGAATGTCTTGTCATAGGCCTTCTTGTCCCTGGAGCTCTTGAGGAGGCCTTAAATGGTGAAACTGAAAAAGGTACTCTAATTCGCAGGTAGTATGCTGTTCAAACATCTCCACTTAGATAACATGACGCCGGTTGATGAGGTTGACGGAGAATAGAAAATCAGAACATCTGTCCATATGTTTGGCTCAAGATGTTCAGGCAAAGAAAGTGAAAACGGGATTCGAGGAAGTCCATCTTCTGCACAGGGCTATTCCAGAGATATCGCTAAGTGATGTGGATACATCCACCTCATTCTTTGGAAGGAGATTGAAAGCACCGCTAATTATTGAAGCTATGACTGGAGGTACATCCGAGGCTTCAAAAATAAACGGTGCCTTGGCAGAGACAGCTGAAAGTCTAGGCTTAGCAATGGGTGTAGGTAGTCAAAGAGCAGCTCTTGAGTCATCGAGATTTCTGGATACATATAGGATTGCGAGGGAAAATGGGCCTCATGTTTTTCTCATAGCAAACCTCGGATTACCTCAGATTCTTTCAAGAGAAGGCGTAGAATACGCCAAGAAAGCTGTTGATATGATTGATGCGGATGCTCTAGCTATTCACCTTAACATTCTGCAAGAGGCGATCCAACGAGAAGGAGAGACCCTCTTTGAGGGACTGCATGAAAGACTCAGAGAAATAACTTCGAAGCTCGCGGTCCCAGTAATTGTCAAGGAAACAGGTGCGGGCATAACATCAGAAGTTGCGAGGCTGTTAGATGGATCAGGTGTGAGAGGTATAGATGTAGGCGGAGCGGGCGGAACAAGCTGGGCCGCTGTTGAATCCTTTAGGGGAAAGGGAACAAGAAAGGAAATGGGCCACACGTTCTGGGACTGGGGAATACCCACAGCCGTGAGTATTGTCGAGACTTCTATGACCTCAAATCTTGTGGTAATAGGCTCCGGTGGTGTAAGGACCGGCGTAGATATTGCCAAGGCAATAGCGTTGGGTGCGGATGCAGCTGGTGTAGCCTTACCTCTTCTAAAACCTGCTATCGAAGGAAAACTGGATAATGTCGTTAACAGGTTCGTTGAAGAATTGAAGATGTGTATGTTCCTAACGGGAAATAGGAAAGTGCAAGATTTGAAACAGAAATCAATTGTTGTGACTGGCAATACAGCTGAATGGCTTTCCCTTCGGGGCTTCAAAGCAGATAGGTTAGCGAGGAGAGAAAGTGAAGTTGGCTGACTTAGTTAAAGAACTAAATGTACTATCGGATGAAGTGAATAGTCACCTAAATGATCTTCTTGCTGGTGGACAACCAGAGGAACTGTATTCCGCGTCTAGTCATCTGATTGAAGCAGGAGGGAAACGAATACGCCCCTTCATAGTTCTACAATCATGCAAGATGGTTGGAGGAGAGACTGAGAAAGCGATTCCAGTGGCAGCAGCTGTTGAGTTGATCCACAATTTCACGTTGATACATGATGATATAATGGATGGAGATGATACAAGAAGGGGTTCAACAACAGTTCATGTGAAATACGGTGTACCAATGGCGATAAATGCTGGTGACATGCTCTTTGCGAAGGCCTACGAGGCTTTGCTAGTCGCGGCTGAGAGAGACGTCAGTGCTGGAATGATTCTCAAGTTACTGGAAAAACTTACCAAAGCGGTTCAGACCGTCTGCGAAGGACAAGCCCTTGACATGATCTTCGAAAACCGGCGTTCCGTTAGTGAAGAGGATTATATGAGAATGATCAGTCAGAAGACAGCTGCTTTGCTAGTTGCATCTGCTGAGATGGGAGCACTAGTTGGAGGCGGTTCCGAAAGGCAGGTGAATCATCTAGGCCAGGCGATGAATGCAGCTGGTCTGGCGTTTCAAATAGCTGATGATGTCCTAGGTGTGACAGCCAATGAGAGAGTTCTAGGCAAACCTGTTGGAAGTGACGTTAGAGAGGGAAAGAAGACAATCTTGGTTTGCCATGCTCTCAATCATGCGGAAACATGTCAGAAAGAATTGCTGCTGAAAACTCTGGGTAACAAATCTGCCTCAGCCCAAGACATAGAAGAATCGATTCAAATTCTCAGGTCTGCAGGTTCAGTTGACTATGCATTGAAGAAAGCTGAAAACCTTACTCAGAGGGCGAAGTCCGAGTTGGAGTCATTTCCCAAGACTGAGGCCAGAGACCTCATGATATCTCTTGTTGAGTATTTTGTTGCAAGGGACAGGTAGAAGAATGTTGGACGATGAAGAGGCAAAATTACTGGCACGACGCCTTGCACTGGAAAACTCAGTGCAGCATGATGGAAGAGCAATACCAAGTATCGTCGTTGGCAAGATATTGGCGTCGAGAGTTGATTTGAGAACAAAGGCAAAGGAACTCAAAGATCTAGTTGAGGAAATAGTAAACGAAGTGAATACGCTTTCCTTCGATGAACAGAAGAGACTTCTAGCGCTCCAACAAGAAGGCACAACGCAGGAGAAAAGAATAGTAGAAAAGACTGAAAAAATACTTCCTGCTCTCCCAAACGCGGAGAAATATGTTAGTATTCATGTGCGGTTCTCTCCTAACCCCGACGGAGCATTGCACCTCGGGAATGCAAGAGCAGCTATTCTATGCGACGAGTATGCGAAGATGTACGAGGGGCGCTACACTCTCAGATTCGATGATACTGACCCCAAGATCAAGTCTCCAATGCTTGATGCTTATGAATGGATCAAAGAGGACCTTAGGTGGCTCGGAGTCACCTGGCATGATGTATATTACCAGAGTGACCGCCTGAAAATATATTATGGCTTCATCGAAAAACTGCTTTCCGACGGTAACGCATATGTCTGCAATTGTCGACCAGACGATTTCAGACGTCTCATTACCGATAAGAAGCCTTGTCCATGCCGAAACCTAGCTCCCAAATACCATCTGGAAAGATGGAACAAAATGCTTGACGGCAGCTACGTAGAAGGAGAAGTCGTTGTTCGGGTAAAAACCGACATAGACCATCCAAACCCCGCCGTACGAGACTGGCCTGCCTTCAGAACAATAGATGTGAAGAAACATCCTCATCCACGGACAGGGAGCACCTTCTGCGTATGGCCCCTATTCGCTTTCTGCTGCGGAATTGATGACCACGAGCTTCAGATAACACATGTGATACGTGGAAAAGAACATATGACCAACTCTGTCAGACAGTCTTACCTTTACAAGCACTTAGGATGGGTAGAGCCCGAAGCCGTCCATTATGGACGTCTCAGAATCATAGGCACAGTCCTGAGCAAGTCAAAAATGAAAGAAGGCTTTGCTCAAGGCATTTACAGTGGATGGGACGACCCCAGACTAGGAACCTTGGCGGCCCTGAGAAAAAGAGGATTCTTACCTGAAACAGTGAGACGTCTCATAGTTGACGTTGGACCCAAACCAGTCGATGCTACAATAAGTTGGGTGAACGTGGAATCCATGAATAGGAAGCTACTAGATCCCATAGCTTCGAGATACTTTTTTGTAGCTGACCCAATCCTGATGCGAGTTACGGGGCTCACTCATCCTTTCAGCGCCCGACTCAAACTAAATCCGAACGATCAGAAAATGGGATACCGGCAAATGAATATTGTACCTGATGCTGGCGAAGCTTCGGTTCTCGTCTCAAAGAGAGATGATGAATTATTGACTCTTGGAGCTCAGATTCGATTGATGGAACTCTTCAATATACAAGTAGAAGCTAGAAATGATAGCATATTGGCTCGATTCACCGGAGAATCATATCAAGAGGCACGTGAACAAAAAACACCTCTTATCCACTGGATCCCTTTGGGAGACGCAGTACCCACGAAAATAATCATGCCAGACGCAACCACCCTCAAAGGCCTTGCAGAATCAACTTGTCTAAAGCTGAAGATTAATGACATCTTACAGTTTGAACGATTCGGGTTCGTAAGA
>JBGOZA010000021.1:0-13435 GCA_041480025.1 Bathyarchaeia archaeon
ACGGCATACAAAATAAACGAATACAAGAATAGAGGAATTGGACTCATCACATTCAGGTTCTCAAGCCTCAACGACCTCCAACTATTCTCCAAAGAGATAATGCCACGGTTCAAGACGAATCAGTAAGCCCGTAGCGCGCACTAATTGTTGTCCAATCAACTCATGCTTTCGCTCTAACCATCAGTATTTATCTCAAGGAGCCCTGCATATTGGGCAGCACAAGCAAGAAGATAGCTCTTTGAACAAAGTACGCAAAGAGATGCCTGAAGAGATCGAGGTATTCATTCCAGTTCTGAGAGAAACATATAGACTCATCGGAGAGTATCAACTTCTCAAGACAGAAGAGGGAGAAGTTAAGCTTCGTCTGCAGCTTATGCATGCCGCTAGAATAATGCAGAAGTTCAAGCCACTTCTGCAGAGAAAATGGCAAATTTACTTAGAGGCTTTGGAAGAACAAGAACGTTTCCCGATAAGTGACCTCATCTTTGCTTTGGATTGCACGGTCCATCAGATGCATCTCCGAGTAGGAAATGCAGGTCTCACAAGGGAAGGCGTCGATGTTGACGGCCTAACTCCGTGGGGCAGAGAAATGAAGCTTTTCCTGGACGAGAGAAGGAGAGGAAACTCCTAGCTACTTTGAGAACAATTCTCCAGCCATAATTCCAGCTTCAGAAAACGGCTGTTCGTCAGTTCAAACAAGGCGTCCACTACGTTATCACCTGCCTTTTATACCTCCTTTACTGTCTGAACTCTCATCCCTTGGGAAGTGACTAAGTGAGACTAGCTGTTTTGACTGGAGGCGGAGACTGCCCTGGCCTGAATGCGATTATTCAAGCCATCGTTAAACGTGCCACGGAATATGGATACGAGACGCTGGGCGTGTTGGATGGATACTCTGGTCTCTTGAAGGGAGAGGTGAGACAGCTTTCTCTGAAAGATGTCGATGACGTCTTCATGACCGGTGGAACGATACTTGGGTCCTCAAGAACGAACCCCCTGAAGATGGAGAATGGTTCTAGCCAGGTTATGAACACTGTCCGGAGACTTGGTATAGACGCCCTAATCGCAATCGGAGGCGATGACACCCTAGGCGTCGCTGCCAAACTCAACAAATTAGGCTTGCCGGTAGTAGGCGTTCCGAAGACCATAGATAATGACTACCCGTCCACGGACTATTGCATCGGTTTTCAAACAGCTGTAGAAACAGCTTCAGACATGATTTCCAAACTTCATTCGACAGCCAAATCACACAAACGTGTAATCATTGCCGAAGTCATGGGAAGATATGCAGGTTGGTTAACATTAATGGCAGGATTGGCAGGAGGAGCCCACGTAATCTTGATTCCTGAGAAGCCATTCTCAATCGACGAAGTCTGCGAAGTGATCAGGAGAAGAGATGCTGCGGGTAAAGGCTACACTATTATTGCCTTAGCAGAAGGAGCTAAACCAGAAAACCTCAATGACCTAGTAACCGTCAGCAATGAAAAAGACCAGTTCGGCCATGAGAGGCTCGGAGGAATAACCCAAGTAATTGAAAAAGAAATTGAGCACAGGACAGGAAAAGAGACTCGCTCAACAATTCTAGGACATGTACAGAGAGGTGGACCACCTAATGCCTTTGACAGAATAAATGGTATTCGCTTAGGGCTCTTTGCAGTAGATCTGGTAAAGCAGGGCAAATACGGATACGTCGTCGCCTTGAGAGGAACGGACATTCTTCCAGTGAACATGGAAGACATAAAGGGACCAAAGAATGTGCCCAATGATCTCTTTGAATTGGCTCAATTCTTCTCAACTTGAACACAAGTCTTCTCTAGTATAATGCGCGTAATGAGATCATTTATGGCGTTCCAACTCGTTGAGACTTATTCTTTGAGCCTTTCTGCCAGAGAATGTTGAAACATTACTATAGCCTGTATCTCGGAGTCTCTTTATGGCTTCTATCAATCCTATTCCTAACTGATCCACACTATGAGAATCTGAACCAATCGTGACTGTTTCTATTCCAGACTGTTGTGCCGTCTTTAGAAATCCTTCAATTGGGTAGAAATCGTTAATATTATGTCTGAACCCTGAGGAATTGATTTCGAATCCAACCCCACAACTCTTCATGCTGTCAATTGCTTCTAGTACTTCTGTTCCATATTTCTCGAATGTTGGAAGTGGAAGTCCTGACTGGCAGATGGCTCTTCTGAAATAGTCCGGGTGAGCCATTGCATCGAATAGTTTGCTCTCAACGGCTTCTTTCCATAGGCAATAGAAATCAGATAGGACATCCTCTATCTTTCTGTCCGCAGAGAAACCCGCAAAGCCTTCTCTAGAACCCATGTTGAAACCTCTTGGAAAATGTAGACTTCCGAGAATGAAGTCGAATGGGTATTCGTTCAAAATCGAACCAATGCGCCGCTCTTCCTCAGGAAAGTAGTCTACCTCTAAGCCAACTCTTAACTTGATATTTGTTGAAACTTGGGCTCTTTCTATCTCTTCTATGTATTCAGGAATAAGATGCGGTTGAATGCTGAATCTTGTGTACTGTCCTGTAGTTATTAGATGTGCGGTGAAGCAGATTTCATCTATACGTAGATTCTCAGCTGCTTCCAAATAACCTGAGACTGTAGCTTCAACCGCGTCTCCGGAGTGACTCTCATGAACGTGAAAATCCTTCATCGTCTAGCCCTCAAATCTTTCCTATGAGTACATCCTGAATTACAATGATTCTGAGATTGAACGTCTGTTGGTTGGACAAACATGCTGAGAACTATCGACTATTCCATTCTTAAGGAGTATTTGCGCGCGCGAATGCCAAGTGACGACATTTTCTTCAAAGGCGAACTAACGCTTCAGATCAGAAGTTGAGGAATCTGATTGACTTGGTTGGTGAGAAAGGACCCCCGCATATATATGATTGAAAACGTATTTCCTATTGGGACATTTATATGGCAAAGGATATTTGGATCGCACGTGATTATGCTTCCTGCTCTGGTTGCAAGAGATGTGAAATAGCTTGCAGTATGAGGCATGAAGGCTGGATTTGGCCAGAAGCATCTAGAGTGAGAGTTTTTATGCCATTTCCGGGATTAGAGGTTCCTCACCTCTGCTCCCAATGCATGGATTATCCGTGCATAGCTTCGTGTCCAGTCAACGCTTTGTCAACAGACCCCCTTACTAAGGCAGTGATTGTGGATAGAGAGAAGTGCATAAGCTGCGGTGCCTGCATAAAGGCTTGCCCGGGAAATGTCCCAATCCTCCATCCCAATGACAAGAAAGCTACAATATGCGATCTCTGCGACGGGGACCCCGAATGCGTCAAAGTCTGCACTGAAGCTGGATACAATGCGTTGACGCTTGTGGATGAGAGTCCAAATGTGAATAGAAAGCTGTTCAGTCGTCACCCACTTCAAGTCGCAAAAGAGTTGGCAGTATACTTCTTCGGAGAAAAAGGCGAGGAGGTTGTTTGAGATGCCAAACGGCTACGCTGGAAAGTTTCTAGACATTGATTTATCTAGTGGAAGAATTTGTGAGATCAGTTTCAGTGATAGAGTTCTTCAACAGTATTTTGGCGGCCGGGGGATTGCAGCCAAGATTCTTTGGGACCGAATCGGAGAAAAATGGGGCCAAATGGACCCATATGCCCCTGAGAGTCCTCTAATAGTAGCCACAGGCCCGATGACTGGCATATACCCTGGTGGAAGAGTCTGCGTATCTGGAAAAAGTCCAGTGAGCATGGGCACCGTGGGCTCTACAGCCTCCACAGAGTTCGCTCATGAATTGAGGTGCTCTGGCTTCGACGGTATCATATTTACTGGCAAAGCAGAGAGACCGGTCTACGTGTTTGTCACTGATGATGGGATAGAAATCAAAGACGCTTCTCATATCTGGGGGAAAAACGGGGAAGAAACAATTAAAATTCTGAACAAAGAAGTATGTGCAGAACTAACAAGAAGGAAACCAAACGTCGGTTTATGGCGTGAACCTGGCCTATTATACATTGGCCCCGCAGGCGAAAACATCGTACGCAACTCCTGTGTAATGACCAAACTCTGTCATGCTGCAGGTTATGGTGGATATGGAGCCCTCATGGGCTCTAAGAAACTCAAAGCCATAGTAGCAAAAGGAAGGGGCAGAATGCCTGATCCCTATGCGCCGGAGGCAGTCAAACTCCTCTGGAGAAAAGCGCATCAGATTCTGATCAGCAAGACTGAGTTTCGGCGGTACGGCACAGGTTATGCTGGTTACTCCGTCGGAGCAGAAACTAGCAGTGAGCCTATACGCAACTGGCAGACAGAATGGCATGATGAAAAGAGCTACGCAGGACCAAGATTTGAACAGTATTGGGTAAAGAAGAAATGGGCAGACTTCAATTGTACAACCAACTGTATGAAAGTAAGCTGCATAAAGAACGGCAAATGGAAAGGCGATATTACCGATCTCCCAGACTATGAGCTTCAAGCTTATTGTGGCACAAATCTTGGTTTCTTTGAGCCAGCCGACAACATCCACATGAGTGCACTCATGGATAACCTTGGTCACAGTGGAATCAATGGTGCCAACACCTTAGGATTTGCAGGTGAGTTGTACCAGAGAGGAATCTTGACGAAGGATGATATTGGCTTTGAGTTGAAATGGGGAGACGTAGATGCTTTTTCTGCACTTGCTGAAATGATGGCTAGACGAGAAGGCATTGGAGATGTTCTTGCCGAAGGCTCTTATCGAGCAGCTAGGAGAATTGCTCAGATGAAGGGAATGGCGTCTGATGCTCTTCTCAAATACGTGGTTCATGTTAAGGGCATCGAAATAGGTGCTCATGGGACTAGAAGTGATGAAGACTATGTTCATGATATCAGCTATGCAGGTAATGTGCAGGGCGGAGACCATACTTCTACAGCCGTAGATGGATATAGTGATATGAGTGACGCGGTTTTTGCAGATTCAGGGGTGTTCTGCGATTTCTGTAGAACAAACAGAGGACTTGAATTTGATTTTGCCAAAGCCATCACCGGATTCTCAATGGATGTGGAAAGTTGGAGAAGAGAGACTGGGCCAAGAATAGTGACGCTTCAAAGAGCTTTTCTGCTGATGGGTGGACCTGATCTCACATGGGAGCCAGTGAAAGACGATGATAATCCTCCCCGATTCTACGAGCCTCTTCCAGATGGACCTTACAAAGGGAAAACCACAGATAGGAAACTAGTTGACGAAAAGCTTCAAACATATTTCGAAACGCTCGGCTGGGACAATAGAGGGATTCCAACCACTGAGACTCTTAGACGACTTGACTTGGCCGAGGTTGACTCTGCTATGGAGAAGCTGCGTCTTTGATCAATTCAAATCAAACACATGCCAAGGCCAATTTCTCTTACAAAGAGTAGTCTATATGCGAGTCATCATTCGTGTATATGGCCCGATTTCTTCAATAATTGGGAAACGACATGAAGTTGAAGAGCAAGACGGAACAACTGTCGGTGCTGTTCTCAATCAGATCTCAGAGAAAACAGGTCAGAGCAAAGGGTTCTTAGGGGATTTCAGAATTGGCGGCCACGACTTGGCCATTATTGTCAATGGAAAGAACATAGACGTTCTTGAGGGAACAAAGAGTAGACTCAGTGACGGAGATGAGGTTGTGATTGTGCAACCTACATCAGGAGGGTAATCATTCCATATTGGCGTCTGGTCTTCGCATCTTCATGGATTGAGGCTAGCCCAATCTTCTCTGCTGAGTCTCCATCCAATTGCCCCCGCGTCTTCTTCAATATGCTCTATTTTTCCAGCTTTGGGAATAGGGACAACTGGATCTATGCAGATTAACCAGTTGAGAGCTACTTGGACTGTTGTCTTTCCGTAATGTTTGGCTACACTGTCTATTCTTGGTGCTGTCGTCAATTCGCCAAGTCTTCCGCGTTCAAGAGGTGAGTAAGCCATATACATCATACCTTCGCGCTGTGCGTAGGGAATAACCGTCGCTAGGTCAGCATGATACATGATGCTCATTCTGTTTTGTACAGCCGCTATGTCGATGTTGGCAAGGTAACTTTGGGCCTCCTCAATTAGTTCGACGGTGAAATTGCTGACCCCGATGTGTTTTGTAAGACCGTGCTTAACAACATCTTCAAGTCCTTTCATGCGTTCCTTGAGTCCGCGGTCAGTGGGGGGCCAGTGCAGGAGGTAAAGATCCATCGTGGTTCCTAGACGTTCAACGCTTGCTTGCGCAGCTTTGAGTATGTCTTCTCTTGTGGGGCGGGATTCTCTCACTTTGCTTACTATGAATAGCTTGCTACGATCAAAGTCTGCTATTGCTTCTCTTATGAGTCTCTCTGATTGGCCACTGCCATATGCTTCTGCAGTGTCAATGAGGGTCATTCCTAGTTCGAGTCCTCTTTTCAAGGCTGGGACCGGGGTATCACCAGATCCTCCGAGTTGCCAAGTTCCCATACCTAGTACGGGCACCGGGACATCGATTTTTTTGAAATCTTTTCTTTCTAGGTTAGAATTAATGGCCATCAACAATCATGTTTTGATAGGAACATTCTGCGATATCTGTTCTTTGGAGCACCAAGTAGACCAGGCAAGTATGCCGAGGTCAAGCGAGTCTGCCAGTTGAGTACTCGCAGAACCGTTTCTGTTATGTCTCATCTTCAGCAAATCTTATACGACTCATTCTTTTCTCAACCTAGACAGCATATGGCCAGAATCATATCTGATTTTGCGGTGATTTCTCGAGCTGAGTTTCTCCTGCCAAATCTAGGTTCAATAATTATGGGTCTCTCTTGGGGTGTAAGCTCAGTTCCGAATATGTTGAACATAGTAATTCTCATCTTGGTTTCTTTTGCAGTAATTAACTTGAGTTCCGCAATTGGAGCCCAGGCAAACACTATTTTCGATCACAGTTTGGACATCAATGATAGACGCAAGAATAACATTGTTACAGCGTCGCGTAGGTTCGGACAAAGCAGACTCAAAACAATCATGATAATTGAGGCTATGATTGCGTTTTCCTTGGTTTTTCTGCTTGTGCTGAATAAGGGTAAAGCGATTCTGTTGCTGATGTGGACGATCGGAATCACGTTAGGTTGTTTCTATTCTGCTCCTCCCTTGCGGATAAAGTCGAGATCGTGGCTAGCGCCAATAACGCTTATTCTTGTTCTTGCCGTATTGCCTGTATTGTTTGAGTACTTTATCTTCGCCGACGAACTCACGCCTCTTTTCTTGGTTTCTCTTCTTGGACTCGGGCTCACTGTGTATGGAGTGATCATACCAACTGAGATTCGAGACTACTTCGGAGATAAGGCAATGAAAATCGAAACCATGACTGTGAGGATTGGGCTTGTCAAAGCATCAATGCTGAGTATGATCTTGTTGGCTCTGGGTAGTGCCTTGATCGGCGTAGCCTTTGTCTTAGAATTCATTTCTGGAGTTCATCCAATGCTAGCTATCTCTGTTCTGACCTTAGCGGCTGCAGACTATATTGCACTAACAAAATTCCGCAGACTCTATTCTCTGTCGAAGAAATTCAAATCATTCACAGATGACAGTACAGTAGTGGATGAGATTACTGACCTATCAGCTCGCAATCCTCAATGGGTAATGCTGATCACACAGACCTACAGTTTACTCTCCATATTGTTGCTTGCTAGCAGACTTATCAAGTAACCAGTTCTTGATTCTATCCCGATTCCTTCGTTATGATGAGGTAACTGAGAGCTGGAACATCTCATCATCAGGGATTGGGACATAGTAGAGCTCTCAAAGAATCGATTAGAACGGCCTACAGGTATCAAAGGGATAAGATTAAGGGCATCATCATAAAATCAAGACCTCTTTGGACACTGAATAACCAGCCTGAATCACAACAATTTGGTGAAATCAATGTCAGTCTCTGGTCTTTTGCTCTTGTCGCTTAATGCTCTAATGCTGGTCGTTGGGGTCTAAATCATTGCTCGATACCTTCGCATTCCGTATACGGTTTCGCTAGTCATTGCAGGGCTTCTGATCACCCTGCTATTTCCTGCATCTCTGCCACATTTTTCTCCAGAGGTTTTCTTGACGTTTCTCTTACCTCCAATCATCTTTCAGGCAGGAACAAAAATTGACGTTAGTGACGTGAGGAGGGACCTGAAAATCATCCTGACCTACGCGTTTGTTGGGACGTTGTTGTCATCCATCTTGGTAGGCCTTCTATCTTACCATACCTTAGGTTTCGCGCGCGCGAATTCCCGTAGTGCAAAATGGATCGCATCCGATGCATATCGCGAACTTACAAGCGAGTATGTTCAGAAAAGGCTGCACGCGCGTGAAGAGATGAAGACACAATTCTAGCGCGCGCTACTGAATCAGCGTCCAAAACGTGGAATAGGAAGACCTTACGCGCTTTTTCGCATACTTTTGGTGATTTGGGCCTCTAGGAGGATCCAAAAGAATACATGGAGTCTTGAGATATTCAGATTATCATAGCGGCTCGGGCTGAGGTTTTTCCCGATACCAGTATAGTCTTGTTAGTCTGCCACATTCCTCACAGTCAATTATTCTCCTGACAACAGTGCCGCCAGTTCTTTCATATGCCTCCTTCTCGCTCAAAGTCACTGTCTTGTGATCTCTATCTGGTGGAATTGCTGTGAATGGCTCGCCACATTCAGGGCAAATGAAGGTTCTTTGTCCCTGTGCTTTGCTCATCTCTCTCTTGTCCCCGTCCACTTTCGTTCATGGCTCTAGAAAAACTTTGTTTGAGCCTTTTCCGTAGCTCGCTTTGCAGATATAAGAGTACTCTGTACGACCGCATTTTCATATTTCGTATTCCAAGGCTTCAACAGGTTTCAGTCGAGCAGCTTTGTAAGCTGGATATGCTGTTGATAGAATATTGAGTGCCACTGCCAAACCAACTGCGTATCCAAAGTTGAGGAAGAAGCTTGATAGGTTCATTGTGAGAAGGGCACCAAACCCGATTTGAAAGCCTGTGGATATTGCTGCACTCAGTGTCCCTAGGAAGAAGCCTATTGCACCACCTGCGAGGCCGAATAATGTGGCTTCTATCATGAACAGTTCCAGCACATGCCTGTCAAGAGCTCCCAGTGATTTCATTATGCCAATCTCTCTATATCTCTCATAGACGGCAATCAGGCTGGAATTGGTTAGTCCGACAACACAGACTATGAATGAGACAACTATGAGCCAGAACTGATATGCCTCCATAACTGTGCCTGTCGCCTGTCCATATGATTGAAAAATCAGATTTGCCACTAGGAAATGAGACATCAGAGCTATCCCGAGTGCTATTGAGGCGATTATTATGCCAGATCTTTTGATGCGTCTCCTGATTTGTTCAAGGCTCACTTTTAGTGCTTCGGAGAGTGGTAGCTTTACCTCTTTCTTGACCCTAATTTCCTGGCTTTGTGCAGACGTGAAGAATTTCGCCACCTTGAAGACCAACAAATGCTGTATGAACTTAATAAAGACACCATTCATCTAATAGAGCCAGAAGATCAAGTCTAGATGACGGGCTCCACAAGTTGGATTTGGGCAATTAATCTAGGCGAACAATAGGAGGGATGCCTTGTAGACATTATATTTCTAGGGACTGGTGGCGGCAGGTTTCGTAACATATACGCAGCGACGCTGGACTGGTGGAATTCGGTTCATAGATAATACTTTACACGTACATCTTGATCCTGGTACAGGTGGAGTTGTGAGATCAGTAGAATTTGGGCTTAGCCTAGAAAAGATCAGGCTTCTCCTAGTAAGCCATAATCATCCTGATCACTGTGGTGACGCACCAATCTTCATAGAAGGTATGACAAAAGGTACAACTCGGCATAGAGGGGCTCTGATAGCTTCTAGAAGTGTCCTCCAAGGAAACGATATCACAGAACCAAGTATAGACAGATATCACCAAAGTCTTCTTCGTGATGTCATCGAGGCACATCCAGGAGATAACCATAATATACAAGGCATAAATGTACAAGTTTCCAAGACAAGACATACCGACCCAGATGGAGTTGGTTATGTCCTAGAATTCCCAGAAGTAGGAAAGATAGGTTATACATCGGATACTTCATACTTCAATGGGATAGCCAATCCCTATCGTAATGTACGTATTCTAATACTGTGCACTACGCGACCCAGAGGAGCACCACTCAAAGGACATCTCACAACAGATGATGCAGTCAAGATAGTGAACTTGGCTAAACCAGAGCTAGCTGTCCTAACACATTTCGGGATGAAGATACTTAATGAATACCCGAATGATCAAGCAAAATACGTTCAAGAGTCAACAGGTATTAGAACACTAGCAAGTTTTGACGGCATGGTTGTTTCCATGCAAAAAGAAATCAAGATACAACCGATAGAGAATACCAGCAGAAGAGTACAGCCTTCAGTAAGAATAGGTAAACAGCCGACACTCGAGACAGCTATCAGTGGCAACAAGCAAAGGCTTTGATGGGAGAGCCCCAAATCGCAACACTCTTAAATGAACCACTTGCTTTCAATCAACCTTACAGCTGAGCAATACTTGACCAATCCTGAGCAAAATGACTTCCCCAAACGATACAATCCAAGTGAAATCGAAGCAAAATGGCGGCAGCAGTGGCTGAAACCAGAGGTTTATGCGACTGCCTATCGTTTTCACAAAGACGATACAGTCAATCCCATCTTCTCAATAGATACTCCTCCGCCTTTCACCAGTGGCGAAATGCACATGGGCCAAGCCTACTGGACCGTGATAAATGACACGTTGGCCCGCTACAAACGGATGCTGGGATTCAATGTGCTTCTGCCACAGGGGTGGGACTGTCAAGGATTACCTACTGAACTCAAAGTTCAGAATAGATGGCATATCCCACGAAGCGATAGAGACCTCTTCCGACAGAAATGTGTCGAATATACTCAGCAAATGATTGTCAGCATGAAATCAACTATGATAAAGATGGGTTACCGACCTGACTGGGAGCAGTTTGAATACAGGACCATGGATCAGGAATACTGGCGTCGAGTGCAGGACACGCTTCTAAAGCTTTTCGAGAAAGGCCTCATCTATCGAGGCCAGTCTCCGGTTCACTGGTGCCCAAGCTGTGAAACAGCACTGGCTCAAGCTGAAGTGGGCTACGTCGACGTAAACAGTTCAATCTACTACGTGAGGTTTCGCAAAGGAGAGAAATATGTGGAGGTTGCCACAACTCGTCCAGAACTAATTGGTGCATGTCAAGCTCTCGCTGTGAACCCTGAAGATGAGCGTTACAAAGAACTAATTGGAGGAAATGCTACTGTACCGATCTACGAATACACCGTTCCAATTCTGGGCGACTCGGAAGTAGACATGGAGTTTGGTACAGGAGCAGTCATGGTCTGCACATTTGGTGATGAACAAGACATCAGATGGCAGAAGAGATACAGTCTTGCGATAAGACGGCTAATCGATGAACGTGGACGATTGATTAATTCAGGCAAATACGACGGAATGTCCTCAAAAGAGGCGCGACGAACGATTGTAGAAGATCTCTTGGCTGCTGGACTACTAAGCAAGCAGGAAAACATCTCCCACAAAGTTCTGTCCCACACCGAAAGATCCGACTGTATGTCACCGGTAGAGTTTCTAGTAAAGACACAGTTCTTCATTAAGATAATACCCCACAAAGAAGCTGTGATTGAAGCCTGCAGAAAAATGGAATGGGTTCCAGACTTCATGCTACAACGCCTGGAAGACTGGGTCAACAGCATCGAATGGGACTGGCTAATCTCAAGACAAAGAGTCTACGGAACACCTATCCCATTCTGGTACTGCGACGACTGTGAAGAGATAATTCCACCGGCAAGAGAACAACTACCCGTGGTTCCAGAATGTCTCCCCTCGCCGGTAGAAAAATGTCCTAAATGCGGCTCTAAGAATATCAAGCCATCACTCGATGTGTGCGACTGTTGGATAGACTCAAGCATCACACCTCTCCTAATCTCTGGCTACTTTGATGATTGTGAACGCTTTGGACGAATGTTTCCGACAACTTTGCGACAACAAGGTCACGACATAATTAGAACTTGGCTATTCTATACGACTCTTCGATCACTTCTCCTCACGGGAGAACAACCATTCCGAACAGTGCTAGTTAACGGTCACATACTCGGGCCTGATGGCTCAAAGATGTCCAAGTCAAAAGGAAACGTCGTGAGCCCCGAGGATAAATTGGCCGAATTCGGAGCAGACTCTATGAGACAGGCTGTCCTATCTCTGAAAATAGGCTCAGATTTTCCGTTCAAGTGGGAAGTCGTCAGATTTTGCAAATCATTCCTTCAGAAATACTGGTCCTCAAGCAGATTCGCGAGTCAATTCATAAGGTATTCAGCTCCACCATCAGTGAATCTGGAGTTCCTTGAGACCGTTGACCATTGGATCCTGGGACGGCTATCCGAAACGCTTCAAGGAATGACTGCGGCCTTGGATAGCTTCCAATTCCATGTTGCGCTGGAACTCTTGCAGAGCTATCTTTGGCATGACTTCTGTGATCAATACCTGGAAGCAGTTAAACATCGTCTCTACTCTCCTAGAAGACCTGAGGAACTAGAAGCTGCCAAATATACGCTGAACACAGTGCTCCTGAACTGCACGTTAATGTTGGCACCATTCTGTCCGCATGTTACTGATGAAATATACCATGATCTCTTCGACTCCGCAATACCTACCATGCATTCTTTGAAATGGCCAAGACTCGACTCGATCCAGGTAGACGCAAATAGAAAGGAAGCCGGAAGCCATCTGATTGAGGCTATATCACTAATCCGAAACGAAAAATCGAAGACAGGAATGTCTCTGAATACGCCTCTAGAAAACGTCATCATCACTGGTCCGCCCAGATATTTGGACGTGATAAGATCTGAAGAGTATACTGTGAAGAGTGTCCTCAGAATCCAGGCTCTAACCTACGAGAATGGCGAAGCGTTGAAGATAGTAATAGGGAAATAGACGAATCAGGATTTTGAGCCGACTATCCAGGCAAATGTGTGTGTGAAAGAGACATGTTCACCTTGAAGGTGAACATTCAATCCTGTGCTGTCGCCTGGAATAGAATCTATGAAAGCTTTTTGAACTCGTTCCCTTACGTCAGGTGGAGATCTGCTTATTTCAAACCATTCATTGAGCTCTCTGGGCGTGTCATATCTCGCAGTTCGAATATTCTGGAGACCAGCTCTCTCGAAAAGCAACTTGAACTCACTAAGAGAGAGGTTCCGAGTGTGCGAAGGATCTCTCCACCTCTCCAACTGATTGTGGAGTTCAGCTTTCTCAGGGTTCTCTGATGTAATTATGTCCAGTATAGCGATTTTTCCATTCTTCTTGGCAACCCGACTCATTTCGTTGAGAACGTGGTCTGTATCTGGAAAATGATGGAATGCTGACCCACATGTCACAATATCAAAGCTGCAGTCAGGGAAAGGGAGAGACTCAGCATCACCCTCT
>JBGOZA010000022.1:0-12851 GCA_041480025.1 Bathyarchaeia archaeon
ATACAGGTCTTCGTTCTCAATCTTGTATATGGTATCCTCAAAATCTGAAAGAGCTATTGCTCCCTCTATGGCTTCGCGGTTTATCATATACGGTGGCTGGATTAGCTGTAATCCTTTTGATTTCGCGAAATCCAGAGCATATCTAATAACTGCATAATTGAGCAGTACCAATCCATCTTTAAGATAGTAGAAACGGCTCCCAGCTACTTTGGCAGCTCTCGAAATATCTACGAGGTTGAGATGTTCAGCTAGCTCGATATGATCCTTGGGGACGAAACCAAATTCAGGGATACTACCCCACCGCCTCATTTCCAGATTATCATTCTCATCTTTTCCTACAGGTACAGAAGCATCCATGATATTGGGGAGTCTTTGCAGTATGTAATCCATTTTTGCGTGATAGTCATCGGCAACTTTTTCAGCAGACAATATTCGGTCAGGTATGCTTGCGGCCTCTCTTATCTTGTCTGAAGCATCGAACCTTTTGCGACGTAATTCCTCAATTTCCTTTGTAATCTTATTCCTCTTTTCTCTTAGATCATTGGATTCTGCAAGAGCCTTTCTCCATTTCGAGTCAAGCTCAAGCAAGTCTTTAACCCATGCGACTTTTGCATTATCGCCTCTTTTTCTAAGATCCTCTTCAACTATACCAGCATTTTCACGGATAAAATGGATATCAAGCACTCGTTCTCACCCAGCATTTTTCATTTGCGGTATCATTCTACCAATAGCTTTTCCAAGGCAATAATTATTCTAGACAGTCTTGTTGGTAGTATTTGTCTTATTATGTTTAGGTCTTCTTTTCTAAGAGTCTTGAATAGGAAAAGTGCTGCAATGTAGCTGGCAACTGCTACTAAGACTTCGACACCGAGCTTTAGGAAGGGATCTGGAAGGAATACCATGTACTCGATTAGGAGAACAGGTGGAACAAGAAACAGACTCGAAGCCAGAACTCTCATCATTGCGCGCGCTAAAGTCTTTGCCGATCAAAAACTGAAGGGATATAAGTTCCTTCTTATTCTGTGCGATAACCTACTGAAGCCTATTTGATAGCTAGGGCTGAGGATGAAATGATTTGAAGGTCAAGATAACACCCATAAGAACTGTCAACATCTTCGGGATTGATGAAAGATCCTTGCCAAATATCGCCTGGTGCGCAACCGCCAATCATGCTGATCATCTTTTCTGGGTCGGAGGTTACTTGATTTGCCTCGAGCCTTACGAGAAATCCTTAGAATGCGATGAGGATAAGGGTGTTCTTCCTATTGGTCAATTGTGCTATGCAAAGTTTCCCAAGTACGTGAAGAGTTACGAAGTGGAGAAGAGCCTTCAGATTCCAATCGTGGATGTCTCAGACATGGGTTTGTACAAGGAGATTGCAGATGCGATTGAGAAACATCAGACTCGAACCCATAGAAGGAAACGCGCTGATGATAAAGTAAGAGAGAGCATCAACTGACGAGACTACTTCTTGCTCGGCTCAAGTTCCGACCGTTCGCCTTGAGTTCTGAGTTCGTGCAAAATGACAATGGCTTCACCGACAGATATGCCCGCGAGGGTTGCTAGTTCAATGGCTGTAATGTTAAGGCGCTCGGGAAGAATCACTCGCTCAACGTAGGACTTGTGATGTGGGTAGAGTACACTCGCGTGAACGGTGCCTACTAGAATGGACCAAAGAGGACTTGCTACATAATCCTCATAGGACAAGAATATCGCCTTTGGACCCGTTTCAAAACTGATGAATGAGATGTGACTCTGCGAGTTTAACTCTTACTATTCTTATATGGTTCCTAAGCTTTGAAGCTTCTGAAGCTGCTCGAAAGTTGGATGTTATGATTCGAGTCTAATCTTGATCTCAGCCTGAGGAAGAAGCTTCTTTTTCGTTCATTTTTTCAAGTGTCCATCGAGCAGTCGTTATGATTTCTCGTTGTCGTTTCGGGCTACCGTAATTTCTTATTGCGATCTCTATGATAGATTCTCCCTCTGCAACGACATGATATTCGAAGACTTCGCTAGGAGGTATAGCTCCAGAAGCAGCGTCTTCCTGATCTCTCAATCTCATTGATTCCAGTATTCTGTTGATGAGGAACGATTGGAATGGCGGGGTGCTAACGGTTAGAGCTAATTCTTTTGCAGGTAAGATATGCATCTCTTCCTCTGTTGTATACACATTCGCTAGTAGTCGTCCGTTTTGGGCCTTGAGGGGGATTTCCTCTCCCGGAGGAATAGCGGCTTCAATCGGGGGTGCGGCTATTTTCACAGTTGGTGGAGAAGCTTTCTTTGTGGTCTCTGGCTTGGGTTGGGTGACGGTCTCAGTCGTACGAAAGCTCTTGCTGACTATTACCTCATCCACGATTTTGAACAAAGACTTGAGCTTGTCGACTTCGTCCTCAAGACTTTTTATCCTCTCATCTAGGTAGACACGGACCTCAATGAGTCTTTGAATAATCTCTTCGTCTAGAGAACCTTCATCCTTTGTCAAATCTTGTCAGCCCAGCTAGAAGGTTGTATTGATAATAGAAAAGGTCTTCCCTAAGAGAAACCTGACTATTCGGCCTTGTCTCCTCGAACCTCTCTAAGATCGATGTTGGATAAATGACCATTCAAGTGCTCCATCCAGTAGAGACTCAGATCTTTACGATCTTGGCTGCTCAGAGTTCGCGTGTTTGCCTTTTCGTAGAGCTTTAGTGCGGCGCACTCAACACACGGAGTCTGTTCGGCTGCGATCTCATCGAAACTTAGGAACTTCATTGGACATAGTGAGTTGTCTGCCTTAGTATCTCTCATGCAATCTTCTTGGAGGGGACAGCCTTCGACAAGTGTGCATGCGGATTCATTATTACAGCTTTTCACTGGATGGCACCGTGGACTGATTGTCTTGGTTGGTATTGTGCTGTAAGCCATAAGTGAGTGTGTCTCCCTCAACGTACTCTCTCTAAGAGAGAAACAATTCAATTGTTACGGTTTAGCGCGCGCTAACTAGACTTATGTTCTGGTTTTTTGTATGTACCTAATGGAAATCCTTGAAAAGATTCTGAAGAAGCAGTCTCACATCTTCGTCGTACGTATGGTTTTTCCAGTCTTTCCAGAATTCCTTCAGATTTCTGTCCTCTTCTACCTCGCTGTACTCTCGTGCTTGCAGAAGCATCTCAACATAATCAATCTGCTTGACTAACTGTGCTTCAGGCGTACTTTGATTCTCGTATTCTCGGAACATTTTCTCATATTTTGTTCGGAGCTTTTTCGGCATACCTTCCAAAGAGCTTGCCACTGCTTCATGTTCCAGTTCTGTGACCTTTTGGTTTCCGAGTCTTTTCTTGGTCTCAAGGTCTAGGTCTCCCATGAATGATTCTGGGAGATCATGCAGTAGGGAGAGAGAAAGCGCTTTTTCGAGGTTGAGGATTTCACCTCTCTGCTGCTTCATATTGCCTACAGCCATGGTTATGAGAGCAACACGAAAGGTGTGATCGGCAACGCTTTCTGGAGATGATACGCCCTTCTTGACCCAGCCTGTGCGCTTCAAATGCTTCAGTTTGCCGGCTTGTCTAAAGAAAGCCTCTAGTGCGGACATGGGTTAGATTTAGTAGATAGTTCCTTTAGCGGTTTTCGGGAGCGCGCGCGGTTCTTCTGTTCCTGCGGGCTTGCGATATTTGACAGGGTCTAGGACTAGATTTCTGAGCCGTTTTGACTTTATCCTCGGCACGCGCTCAGCCTCGCCGCTGGGCGAGAAGCAAAATGGCTTGGGCCAAATCGCCATTAGTCTCTTCCAGAGCCTTTTTTGCTAACTCACTCGTTACGTTGGCTTGCTCAGCTACCAACTGAATGTCCTCCGCTGATATTGGAGGTGCCTCTTTTCCAGCTGCACTTTCAACCACATTTCCGCCCATCACTTGGTATATTGTCTGACCCTGCATCCTTGTTATTGTAACTTGAGCATCATCAATTCTGATTTCTCTTGTTGGCGTCTTGATTTCAACAGCTACCGGTCCATCTAGGGATTCGACCTTCATGCCCATACTCTCCATCATTCGGCGGGCTTGTCTTGGATTCATTCTTCTCATTGATTCTCATTGACTCCTTTTCTAACCTTGACGGCTATTCCTCTTTTGAATCCTAACATTTCTTCACCAGTCAATAATGCTTTTCCCACAGCCAAGACGCTTCCACTACTAGAGACTACGATTGCTTCCTCTCCTGCCCTTAGTTCTGAATCTGCACTTGCTACATGTTTTGCGAAAAGATCTCCCCCTTCTGCAATGAATCTTTCGACTTCTTCTTGCACTGTTACCCTCAATTTTGGTGGAGGCAGCACTCCAGCAAGCCTTTTTGCCCCAAACAAGGTCAGAGAGAAGAGTCCGTCCGTAGGTCTGAAGGTTGCTACTATGGTGTTGCTGAGGTAAATGTGTCGTATCCGGCCAGTCTTTCTTGAATGCGTTATGTTCACATCTTCAGGGAACAAGAATGAGCCTACATTGCTTCCAAATTGATAATCAGCTATCGCTCGCGCCCTAGACAAACTGGCTCTTTGGTTTTCCACATCTGGTTACTCCAGAAATCTTCAAGTATCCTATTTGCCTAATAAAAGTGAAGGTTCTTCGGAGGTCTGGAGTTGGACTGTGAGGTTTGTGGTGACGTCATCTTCGGTAAAGGAGTAAGTGTCTTGATAGATGGGGCTAAATTGATTGTATGTGGACGATGCGCCAGTGGAGCCGAAATTGTGAAAACGCCAGCCAGACCCGCCACTGCAGCGGTGAAAAAGAATACACCAAAAACCTCGAGGACGCTTCCTCAAACCGCACGCAAAAGATTTGCTACGAGCGTGCATACTCCAACTGTTCCAGATAGTGGAGAATTGGTTGAGAACTATGGCCAACAGATAAGAAAAGCTCGACAAGCAATACAGCTAAGCCAAGAGGAATTCAGCCAAAGGATAGCTGAGAAGGTTTCCGTCTTACAAAAGATTGAGGCTGAAAAATTTGTTCCTGACGATTCATTAGTTCGAAAACTCGAGCATGCGTTGAAGATTCACCTCATTCAGAAGACGTTGGAGACATCCACAGAAGAGAAGTTCAACCGACCCTTAGAACTGACGCTGGGCGATGTAGCAGTCATGCAGAAGAAGCGTGGTGAAAAGTAGGAAGTGGCAAGACGAAAGCGATAACCGTAGAGAAAAGACGACGCAATGAGTATTCCAGCCTAAATGAACTTAACAGTCTGGCAGAAGCCGCTGGCTATTCTGTAATAGGTTCTTTGGAACAGATAAGAGACTCTGGATCTCCATATATGATTGGCAAAGGCAAAGCAGAAGAACTGGCAAAGCTCGTGAAGGAAAAGAAAGCGGAGAAAGTGATTTTCAATGGTGACCTAGGTCCAGTTCAGGCCTACAACCTGGCAAAACTGATTGGTGTCGAGGCCATTGATAGATTTCAGTTAATTCTCGAGATATTCGCACTGAGAGCTACCACCAAGGAAGCTCAACTTCAAGTACGACTAGCGAGTCTTAGATATCAGTTACCCAAGTCTAGAGAATCCATTCGGTTGGCACATTTCGGCGAACAACCAGGATTTATGGGGCTTGGAAGATATGAAGTTGACATTTTCATAGAAGATATGAAACGGAAAATAGGCCATGTACGCAACGAGTTAAAGGAAATAAGAACAGAGAGGACTCAGCGCCGCCTTAGAAGGAGAGAGATGGGTCAAATCACAGTTTCCTTGGCAGGATACACGAGTGCGGGCAAGACGAGTCTCTTCAATCGGTTGACTCAGGAAACAAAAGCTGTCAATTTGGGTCTCTTCACTACTCTTTCGCCATCTACTCGGATGGTTCGTTTCTGTGGGCGAAAAGCTCTGCTAACGGATACTGTAGGTTTCATAGACAGATTGCCAATACAACTGGTTGAAGCCTTCCGCTCAACGTTGGAGGAGACAATATACGCGGATGCCATTATCCTAATGCTCGATCTAAGCGATACAGTCCCGGAATTCAAAAGGAAATATCAGGCATCAATGAACATTATCCGTGAGATCGGAGCTACAGCTGCACCTCTCATATTAGCTCTCAACAAAATCGATTTGTTATCAAATGAACAAATTCTAGAGAGACAGAAGATCTTTAGCAATCTATTTGTTAAGTCTGTCCCAGTGTCGGCTAAGACGGGTCTGAATGTTGATGAGCTCGAAAAGACGGTCTCAGAGATTCTTGGTGAATATGTGGAGGCTGTCTTCAGACTAGACAACACGTCTGAAAAAGCTTCTCTCATCCATGAGTTGTACGAAGAAGCGGATTCCGTTAATACCGTCCAGAGAGAAGAAGGTAACGTTGATCTTGTTGTGAATACTTCACCGAGGACCGCTGAGAAGTTTAGAGAAAAGGTTGAAAAAGCTGGCGGGGTCCTGATCAGTTATAGATTATTGGCCTGAGTCTTGAGTTGACGTTTGCCGGGTCACTTTTTTCCCTTTGGCCTGCGGGGTTATTCTCAGCTCTCCGTTGTAAAATTCTTTCGACAGTTCATTTCCTTTGAAGAATTCATGAAGAAATACACTTAGTGCACTTATTTCGGAGTGGGGTTGACTTGTGACTGAAAGATTCCAATCAGCGATTTCATAGACGTCTGAAGGCACTTTTGGTCCGCCAACAACCACTATTTTGTCTGCGGGATTGGAACGAATATCCTCGATGGTCGATTCGATAGGTAAACCATACATTGTAAGATGAATGATTTTCCAACCCTGAGATCTATGGTCTTCAAGAAATCGCTTCCAGTTATGCGTGTATTCAAGCTTGAAGCTTCCACCCCAAGCTTTCTTGACTTTGTCCAGACTGTTCTCAACACCCATGTCTTTCTGTCCAGAGTACACAGCGGTGTCTGCTCCAAGAGCCCTTGCAGCAAGAAAGAGATGCGTTGTTGCACGGTCATCCCGAACAAGACGGTGGCCAATTCTGAGAACGAGTATTGCCAACTGATGGAATGCTTCCTTTTCACAAGGCAATCTTAGGAGCTCATAAACCTTTGGTCAAAAACTCAAAAAGGCTTAATTTTGAGGCATAATATGTAGTATAGCTAACTCATGTTGTCGAGCTGAGATTTTGACTTTACCTATTAGCGAGGATCTTATGAAGAAGATCGCGAACGTCTTGGGAGGAGAAGAAGCCGTCACAGTAGTAATGGCCTTGAACAAGCTTGGACAGGCTACCGACGACGAGCTTCTTAATGAAACGGGCATTAAACTGAATGATATAAGAAAAGCACTCAACAAACTCTACAATCACAGTATTGTCCAATGTGACCGTCTTAGAGATGAACAGACTGGATGGTTCATCTTTCGTTGGCGAATTCAGTCAGATCAGTTCGAAGGTTTCATTAAGAACCAGAAGAGAAAGATTCTGAGAATACTTAACAAACGCCTTGACTATGAGAACAACAACGAATTCTTCTATTGCGGAACTCCCGGTGATAGAAGGATGACTTTCGAAGAAGCTATGGAAATGATATTCCGTTGCCCTAATTGCGGGAAGAAACTTGATAGTTGCGATAACAAGGATATCATCAAAACTCTTTCGGACAAGATTGAAGAACTCGAAAGAATAGCACCGGAATGAGATCTAGAGGAGAGCGCGATTCCGTGGTAGATTACCCTACTCCAAGCCAAGCCATAGAAGCACTCTCGAAAGCAGGGTGTAGTCCTCAAGTCATAGAGCACTGCAAAATCGTATCCCAACTTGCGGTTAGACTCGCCAGACTTGCGGAGCAGAAAGGAATAGAGGTAGACATCAATCTAGTGAGAGTCGGGGGACTCCTTCATGATATCGGACGCTCCAGAACTCATGGCGTAGAACATGGATTCATGGGCTCTACGATTATTGACTCCTATGGTTACTCTCCAGCCATAGCAAGAATTACTGAACGCCACGTTGGAGCAGGAATTTCATCCAGCGAGGCACAGAAGCTAGGCTTGCCGAAAAGGGATTTCATTCCTGAGACTCTGGAAGAGAAGCTTGTCTGCTACGCAGACAAATTGATTGAAGGAAAACGTAGAGTACCTTTCGACGAAGCTCTGGATGATTTTGCCAAAGACTTAGGAGCAGACCATCCAGCAGTGGAACGCCTTCGAAATCTTCATTTAGAATTAATCCGACTTATCGGGGAGCCTCAGTGACTAGTATCGCTTTAAGTCTGAGATTGTACGGATCTAGGATTGGAAGATGCCGCACTGTCCTTGAGAATGAGCTAAACTCACTAGTCGCCGGTCTTGAAGTGAAGATACGAATAGGCGCACTCTATGGTAGGGGATGGATCAGGATAGATGTTGAAGGCGAAGATGAGACAGTTGCAGTCAATCAGATGCAGCGAATATATGGAACCGCTCCCTCTTCACTGAACTCTCTCAAACTGCCCCGTATCGTCTCGGGTCACATAGTGGATTCGGGTAGGGTGGGATATGGAATCTATGTTGACATAGGGCTTCTAGAACCAGCCCCTGTAGATGTCCTAGTGCCTCTACACAAGCTCAGAGCTCAATTGGCAGACGGAGAGAAAGCGCCACTAAGAAGGATAATAGAGACCTACTGTCTTGTTAATGATCTGCCAATCTCTCTTCGACTTCTTGGAGTAGACAGTAAAACTGCAAGACTTGAAGCGGAGTTTTCTGATGCACAGATCAAAGTCTTTGATGAATGGCGCAAAGATGGTCTTGACAGAATCTTGGCTTTAGGAGTCCCGAGGACAGATGCCGAAGAGGCTACGAGCAAAGTTGGTCTTAGGAGAGACTTGGCGGGAATTGAGTCTCTGGGCTCATTTGAACAATGTTTCATATGCAAATTTGGAACTCAAGCTCCAGGAATAATAAGCAGACTGGGAAAAGGACTACCCGGCATTCCACTGTACATAGTACATACAAACAGACTCTGGTTGATGCCGACACGCACTGAACTCTGAATACAAGACAATGCCGCCAAGCGTCATGGCCGCTCTATTCACGGTGCAAAACATAATTACAGTCGCCACGCCAGTAGATTCTCCAGTGGATTGTCTTGAAGATTACAGTTGTTGGATCTGGGGGCGCAGCTCTTACGAAGGAGCGTTCTTGTGGAAGCATTCTGGTTGATGGCGACACACTTATTGACTGCGGCTGTGGTTCCTTGAAGAATTTGCGTCTCCTTAACGTCAACTTGGAAGATATCGAGACGATACTTCTATCACATCTTCACAATGACCACGTTGGAGATATTGCTTCGATTCTCTGGACAATGCAGATTGAAGGTCGAAAGACTCTTCTAAAGATATATGGCCCTCCAGGAACAAACAAATTCATAGGACAGATACTGCGATTGGTGCACACACCTAAAGACTTTTTTGGATTTGGATTTTCAATTGTGGATTTGATGGATAATTCTGAGAGTTATGGCTTCAAATGGTGCAGAGGAAAACATGTACCTAGGAGCAATGCATACAGAATTGACCGTGACGGAAGCTTCTGCAGCAGTGGCGACACCAGGCCGCTTCACAAGATTGCACGCATGGCCGAAGGTGTTGATTTGCTCATCCACGATTCTTCGTTCACAAAAAGTGAATCTGATGCAGCTGCAAGAACCAATCACTCAACTTCCTATGAAGCAGGAGAAATTGCTCATAGAGCTGGCGCCACAACTCTGCTACTGTTCTATCTATTAGGACGTGGAAGAAAGTATGAAGAACAGATATTGCTGGAGGCTTCCGAACAGTTTACCGGTACAATAGTTGTTGGACGAGACTTCCTGACCCTAGAAACATAGATTGTTGAGAAACCGCGTTACTGACCTTGTGAAAAAACTGAAATAGACTCCGAAGTTACTGTACAAGGTGGAGCCTTCGAGTTTAGCAGGCAGATTCTTGAGAACCAGCTCTCCTGGTCACGTGCTATTTGTTTGTTGGACTCTCATCCTATTTGTCTCTCTGTTAAGTTTGCCAAATAACATTGTGCTGTCTGCCCCCGCAAATCCAACTTCTTCCGTGGTTCTGGGCACAATAATTGATGCCAAGACTTTGAACGCAATTGATGGTGCCTCGATAGTTGCTTCTAGGACGATTTCTGTAGGAACAGGTAGAGCTGTAACATACCAGACCATTGTGTACAGTACAGAGACCGAAGCAAATGGCAGCTATAGACTCGTAGTCGATGGCGGATTCAATTATCAATTCTACGTTTATTCCGACAATCCAAGTACGCTAGGTTATGATTATGTTCCAAAGCTTCAGAACATACAAGTCGAACCTGGAAAGGAAACGATATCAGACTTTGACCTCATTGAGGCCGCGTCGGTGATCTTGTCTGGTGACCTAATTCTCGTTAATTCTTCACTTCCATTGTCGTCTTGGACACTTACAGTAGTCCCGCATGAGATGTTCCCGGGAAATGATAGCAATATTATGACATACGGCCCGTCTGCAAGTTCTGTTAACGAAATCCTACACATCAATTCATCTCACATCATCGTTCCCACCCAAATCGCCTTTGAGATTGTTGCAACTACACCAAACAAAGGATCAATCACTATAGATGACACGTTGTTTTCTAATCTTACCAAGGGAGAAGTAGTCAGAAGCGAGATCACCAAATATACTTTTCAGTCCAATCTGGGGATCGCCAATGCATTGGTGAAGGCCTCAGAAGAGCTCATATCAAAGGCAGATCAGGATGAGTTCTATGTTCTCGCCGATAGAAAAGATCTAGAGACGGCATCTCTTCTGATTCAGGATTCCAAAATAGAATACTCTAGAGGCCTCTACGTTGCTTCATATACGGATTTACGAGAAGCCTATGTTCAGATGACGAGCATCGTCAACGATGTACAGTCAATGTATGCTGGAGCAGCAATGTCTGTACCAATACTCATACTGTTCATAGCTGCAACATCAATAGCCGTTTCATACTTGCTTTTTGAGAATCTGCCTAGGAAAATCATAGCGGGTGGGCTTTTGTTCTCAGCCCTAATGACGGTCTTCTACAATGTCTATGGTGGCTGCCGAGTTGTTAGTTTCCAATACGTTCTAGAATTATCCACACTCATGTTTTCAGCTGTGCTCGCCATTTCCTTGACTCTGGCTCATCTTTTTCCTATGACTGTTGTATTCTCATTGGCCAAACGGAACGTGAGAAGAAGGAGAACACGCTTTTTCCTTACACTTCTGCCAATAACTGTCCTAGTTATGAGTTTTGTCGCACTGACATCTTTTTCATCACAGAACACGTTTGGTCTTAGCGCAATAGGGTCAAGTCAGTCAGGAGCCCAAGGCATCCTTGTCAGAGAAACAGCTCCGGAAATCCCTTCTTTCCAAGGAATTGTGCCTGAAGGTGTTGCGACATTCAAGCCATTGGATGAATCAGTCCTAGATTGGTTACTAACTAAGAGCAGTATTGTCGCTGTTGCCCCAAAAGTGGAAAACGAGCCGAACCTAAACCCGGCATGGTCAATGTCTACGTCGCATAGTAGAAGAATGATTCATGGAGTACTAGGTGTTCTTCCAAGCGCCGAGGCTAAAATCCTAGGACTCAACAAAACCATTGTAGAAGGCCAATACCTCAATGATAGCGAAGCAGATACGGTCTTGATCAGTTCTGCGGCTGCTGAATCGATGGCCCTTCATGTGGGAGATAACCTCACACTTGGCGGAAGGACGATGATGCTTGTCGGTATCTTCGATGATGAATTGATGGACCAAGTGCGTGACTTTGATGGACTGTCAATTCTACCCCAAAAAATTGTTAAGAGCACTTCCAGCGAAATCAGTTTTCTAGCACCACCTTCTTGGAGTCTTACCAGATGTGATCCTTCAGAGGTTGTGATAACTAATTGGAAGACAGCAATGCAACTGTCCATTACAGTACTTATCTCCAGAATAGATGCGAAGGCTGAAGCGTCAACTGATCTTCTTCAACTTGCTCGCGCAGCATCATTAGAGAGGGACTATGATGTCTGGGTAGACACTGCGGGCAGAATCACTTTTGTGGGACAAATGCAGTTCCTCGAAGTTCAGGGAACCTCTATAGTAATTCCGTGGCTAATTGTGGTTCTGGACGTCATCGTTGTGATGGCAAACACTATCTATGAACGCAGAAAAGAGGTAGCTACTCTCACATCCATAGGCCTCAACCCGACCCAAGTCTCACTTCTCTTTGGAGCTGAAGCAGTCATCATAGGAATTATTGGTGGAGGAATTGGCTACATAACTGGCTTGAGCTCATATCGATTCATGGCTCTTCTGGGAGCTGGAATTGATGTTAGACAAAAGATTTCTTTTCAGTGGTGTCTGGCATCAATAGGCATCTCTATGTCGGCAGTGTTGATTGGTACGTTTGTTGCTCTGCGTTCATCAGTAGCGATTACTCCGTCATCACTACTCAAATGGAGCCGAGGCGAGAAATTCAAGGGAAATGGCGCCATACTAGAGTTCGAGATGCCTGTACGACTTTTTGATGAAGGTGTATCCTCACTGTTTAGCCATCTGAAACATAATGTATCTCAGTATATACAGTCCAATCAGCCCCGACTGGGCATGGATTTCATAAGGGATAGAATCTACGAAAGTGAGAGACAAGTTGATGGCGCGCGTGTTCGTGAAATAATCTTCAACTACTTTCTGGGACGAAGCGATCCAATATTCTATTCCCCTTTCAGGCTCATAGCTGAAAAGAAGAATGGAGAAGAAACTTATTCTGTCAAACTCGTCTGCAGCAGCCTAGAAGAGGAGACGGTTGAGAGGAGGGTAACCTTCATTCGAATGCTTATAGTTGGCTGGGAAGCAGAAAAGGCATAGTTACGTCTGTCGCAGATTGAGAACTTGGCTACACAATATTCTCAAACGAACGAT
>JBGOZA010000023.1:0-12672 GCA_041480025.1 Bathyarchaeia archaeon
CCAGTTTCATCTGTTTAGGAGATGAAATTCTTGGACATGGATACGGTTCTGGAAGACCACGGCGTTGAGAGGCTGGAGAAGCAGACTGAGCTGATTAGCGCGCGCTACGTACTTGTGCAGTCATGACCCAGAGTGTGCTTAGTAATTGATGTGCCCAAGCTAGTTGACATATGCCACATTAAGGGCTCTTGCTAGCTTCCTCAAGTCTTGCTCAGTCATCCATTCTGTCTTCAAATACCTACGAATTCTCTCATCACCGAGCCCCAACTTTCTTGCTTCCTCAACTGCGTAACGATAGGCCTCTATCTCCGTTGGACGTTCAACGTAGCTGTATCTCGAGTCCCAGAGTTCTTTCCCTTCACGAAACTGTCTAACATGAACTAGTTCATGTATTATGTCCAAATGTATGTCAACCTTGTCTCCTTCTCTCAGATATTTTGAGCTTATTATTAGATGCCCATCTGCCCCGTCTACCCCCATATAGCCAACAATTGGATTGAATTCAACCCTTAGGCTACCAAGAACCTGCGCAGTATTGTCACCAAAGATCCTTCTGACTGCTGTAGTCTTCTCATAGCCTTTGAAAAAATCCATGAAAGGATATGTCGTTCTACCAATGCCGGAAAATCTGCTGGCACGAAGCACCCTACCCAAACGCATGATCGTAGGGAATAGAATATCACGCCACTCATTAGATCCCGACATCTCTGATATCTCCCCTGATGACGCAGTTCATCTTTGTTTCATCTTAATATCTGTCGTTCTAGCGCGCGCCTCTAGCAGAATAGTCAGATCTCCATGACATAGGCGTGTTCTCTATCCAGAACTTCTACTGCATCAATCCGCTCTATCAACATTTTCTCTCATCGTACCGAACATAGTTTTGGTACTGCTGTTAGCGCGCGCTAGCGCTAAGCAGTTCTGTCCTACAAGCGCGCATATTACAGCACGTTTTTAGGCTTCAGATTAGAAATATACGTCATGAAGAAGATTCCAATGACCGCACAAACATCTGGTATTACTTATTTCTCTAAACCTGGTGCCCAAAATACGGAAGAGACACTCCGATTAGCAAAAGAAAGAGCAGACAGTCTATCTGTAAGAAACATCGTGGTCGCTTCTAGTACTGGCAAGACGGGCGTCCTAGCCTCTGAGATCTTCCATGGATACAATCTGGTCGTAGTGACTCATGTGACGGGCTTCAATGAGCCAAACGTTCAAAGACTTACCCCAGAGAACAGACGCATAATCGAAGAAAGAGGAGGAAGAATCATAACGGCGGCTCATGCCTTCGGCGGACTCGGTCGTGCAATAAACCGGAAATTCAGTGTTATTCAGGTTGATGAAATTATTGCCAATGTTCTCAGACTCTTCGGGCAAGGAACCAAGGTTGCTTGCGAAGTATGTTGCATGGCTGTCGACGCAGGCCTAGTCCGAACAGACGAACTCGCAGTTGGAATAGGGGGTTCAGGCGGAGGAGCAGACACAGCACTTGTCCTAAGTCCAAGCAATACTCACACGTTCTTCAACATGCGTATCAACGAAGTCGTCTGCAAACCTGGAAGATTCAACTAGTGCGCGTCATTCGCCTCAAACACAAATCTTCAAGAAGGCAAGTACACGCTACTCTAGATGAACTTTCACCAGAGATTATCCAAAGCCAGTCAGTTGCATCATTGTCTCTCAAAATCCTCTCATCATGAGCGCTATTCTTAACAGAAGCTATGCTGAATCTCACCTAATCAAACAGATGGTGCTTCTCCTACGTCAGAAGAGTTATTCAAAACCCTAAGCGAACTGGCGATGATTCATGGCCCATCAGGCTTTGAGTCTCAAGTCATGAAGAAACTGGAAGGCATGATAGCACCATACGTGGATAGGACATTCACAGATACTTACTCGAATCTCATAGCAGAAAAACGACCTAAGACTGCAAAGAACAGTACAACCAGTGTAATGCTCTGTGCTCACATGGATGAAATCGGTCTGATGGTCAAACAGATTGATGACAAAGGTTTCCTCTATTTCGAGACCCTAGGTGGATGGGATGCTCGGGTTCTGCCTTCCCAGAGGGTTCACATTCAGACTCCCAGAGGTACGTTAAGTGGCGTTATTGGATGTAAACCTCCACATATCCAGACCAGAGATGAAATGGAAAAGGCGTACAAGACCGAGGACCTCTTTATTGATATTGGAGCAACAACGAAAGAAGAAGCTGTGAAATGGGGCGTCCAGGTTGGTACAACTGTCACCTTCGAAAGATCGATAGAACGGCTTGGAAAAGGGACGCTTGTCAACGGAAAAGCCCTGGATGATAGGCTTGGATGTGCAATACTTGTTGATGTAGCCCGTCGGATGATTGATGCCGAGCTAGATTACACAGTCTACTATGGAGGCACCGTTCAAGAAGAAATTGATCTGAGTGGAGCAAAAGTTGCGGCTTTCGGAGTAACACCCAACCTAGCGTTGGTTATTGACGACTCGTTGGCAGGGGACGTCCCTGGCGTCGACAACAAACGTGCTCCACTATGTGTCGGAAAAGGCCCAGGAATCACTGTGATGGATTCAGGATTCATTCTCAGTGAAAGCGTCAAAGAACTCATGATTTCGGCAGCGGATGAGGACTACATACCATATCAACTGGAGGTTCTTAGAGGAGGCACTACTGACGCAGCTTCCATAAAGACAACCAAGACAGGGGTTCCGGTTGGAGTGATCTCCGTTCCAGTCAGGTACGGACATTCATCAGTAGAAGTGGTAGACATACAGGATATGGTAAACACCCTTAGATTGGTCGTTAGTATCCTTCGGAGACTGGATGAAAAGAAACTCCAATCGATACGCTAAGAGGAAGTCTGTTCAGTTATCTTAATATAGGCCTTGTCAAGCGCTACATAGTGAGTTCGACCTGTAGGGATGCTAGTTAAGGCGAATGTATCCTCAGATATTTTGCCTGAGTACATCAATCTGCAGAGAACCGGCTCGAATACGTAACGAGAGGTGAAAAAAGGAATGGGATTTTCAGGAGGACCAAGAGATTTCGGTGCACCTAAACCAGTCGAAGTTGGCAAAGAGTATGAAGTCGAGATAACTGAGAAAGGCAGCAAAGGAGACGGCATTGCTAGAATACAGGGCTTCGTCATTTTTGTATCAGGCGGTAACCCTGGTGACAAAGTGAAGGTCAAGATAACCAGCGTCGCCAACAGGTTTGCTCAAGCAGAAGTAGTCAAAGCAGAATAATTCTGGTTCTTATATGCTCACGATTTTTTACTGAGCAATATTTTTATTTCTATTCTCTTGGAGGAGTTTCTCGCGTTGGAATCATGTGAGAACCATCACATGTCTGACACATACTAAGCTCAGATAACCCTTCACGACAAACCCCGTAACTTATACCTGCAGCTTTCACAACGTGTTCAACATCCCGCAGAATCTTTGCTCTCAGACTCCTTCGCAAATACTGAGAGTTGCCAAATCTTTCACCTTCAGCCCAATACAGTCTCCACAGACTGTCACGTTCTTCAGGGAACGCCTTGATGAGACGATTGAACCCATCTGCCCTGATCTTACATGTTGAGGCTACCAAGTGACCTATTCCAGTCTCGCAGACTGTTTCAACAAGATTCTCTAGATCATCATCGTTTATTCCAGGGATAATCGGATCGATCCTAGCAGTTGTTGGGATTCCTGAATCAGATAGAAGGCTCAGAGCATCCATGCGTTCTTGAGGTGAGGGAGCTCCAGGCTCAAGCCTAGAAGCTTTCTCCTTGCTTAGAGTTGTAATTGAAACGCTAACTGAACAGTTTCCGTTTCTAATCAAGTCGATGTCTCGCGTGACCAAACTTGACTTGGTTATCAATTGTATTCTGACTTTGTTGTCCAAGAGAAGGCGAAGTGTATTTCGTGTGATTCCCATGGTCTCTTCTGGAGATGTATATGGGTCACTACTATTGGACATGGAGATATGTTTTGATTTGTCCATCTTTGGGAGGTCTTTTTCGAGTCTTTTCAAGAAGTCCTTCTTTGGCCTTGGGCTGAAAGGTCTTGGAATGTATGCAGTTGTGTAACAGTAGAGACAGGTGTGGGAGCAGCCTGTGTAGGGTGATAATTGATATTTCGCTGGGCACGTGCAGAAAGCTCCCTTCCATGGGTCAAACAGAGTCAGCACGTCCAAGTCTTGGGCACTCAACCTCTGGGAACAAGGTAGATTCGCGCACGGTTATTCTTTATGTCAGGCCACTAGTACTCTTCCAGTGCTTTAGACTATCCAGAATAAGCGGAATAGAATAGACTTCAGGCATTCTGGTCATATTAACTGCTGAAAGAATCAAAAGGCAGGCGCATCACTGCTGCCCAGATATTTGTTGAGTTACGAGATGCCGATTTATGTAGTCTACTGGATCAAAAGGCGACATTCGGATGACACGAAAATCTTTTTCGAACCATAGTTTGCAGACTGGTTCAAAGAAGGTAACGCATACTGCCGTATCTGCCAAAGATGAATCGAGCAAGAGGTGAAATGCTTCGTTCAAGTCTCCGTTGGCTTCCTCAAAGAATTCTTCCCCAAGCTTGGAGTCTCTAGCTGCAAGATACCACGCTCTTACCTCTCCGACTAATGCTCTGTCCCTAGGCGGATGAATATTAGAACCAGCAACTCTGAGGGCATCTAGTATCTTGATAGCTCTCGGATCAATCTCACGCTCTTCGCAGAGCAGATAGACATCGTTCATTGATGAAGCAAATTGCATAAACTTGTTTTCAACATAGCTCCAGAACTCGTCTGACTCTTTACAGAAGTCATCTGGAACTCTACCAAGTATCTCACGAACCTCGGTTTCACTATACATAACAGGAATAGTAATCATTGTCTTCATGGCAGATTCCATTGAAAGAGAAGCTCTATCCGGCAGTTTGCGCCTGAATAAGACTTACTGCCCGAAGATAATAAGAATGTATTCGAAGATGCGGCCAGAAACATAGTCCCAACGCTTACTAGATCACGAAGCATAAGGTACGTATATCCACCTTGATCTTCCAGAGCTCAGCGGAAGGTATTCTATGGGATTCATAGATTTGGAGATAAGTCTCCTCTGAGTTTGAGTGGAAGGCTGGGACGTCAAAGATATATACGCCACTGATACAGTCTTTATTGTGAAAAGTATGGCCGTTAAAACGGATTCTGCCTATGTTGATCTTTTGAATCAAGGTGTCGCACGCGAAATACAAGTATCGATTCAATATATGCTTCAGCATGCCAAGATGGAGAAACTGATTAGGAAAGTAATACCCGAGAACATACTGCTAGACAAGACAACTTATGAGGCCATTGGGAAATTCCTCAGAGAATTCGGCATCATGGAGATGAAGCATGCCGCCGGTATAATGGAAAGGATCTACTATCTAGGAGGAGAAGCAACCACAAAAGCACCTAATCCGGTCATAGGTGGTTCGCTGAACGACTTTGCTGCAAATGGGGTTAAAGCAGAGGAGGAGGCTTTGACACTTTACCGCAGCATCATAGAAGAAGCAGGAAAGATTGGAGACTGGGCAACTAGGGAACTGTTTGAGAAGATCTATGAAGATGAAGAAAAACACCTATTCAAGTTTCAGGAATACGTTAACATAAAGCTGGAGCCTGAAACGCAAGGAACTCAATTGTCAGAATGGCAGAAGATTTTCACTGATGACTATTATGAAATGCTCAACAAAGCAGTGGCTCTTGAGATTTCAGGAATCATCCAATACACTAACCAGCATGAAAAAGCGAATCTTCTGGCTCAGAGAGAAAAAAGCCTAGCCCTTGAAGTCGTAACAGAGTCGAACAAGCCGAAAGTTGTCAGCGAGCTGTTGAAGAAGATCTTCATGGTAGAGATGGATCACCTCGAGAAGATTTCAGAACGACTATACCTAATCGACGGAGAAGCAGTCTCGTTACCTAATCCTTTGCCGCAGGTTGGAGACACAGTCGATGATTTTCTGAAACTTGACCATAAGGCAGAGAACAATGCTATACTGCTCTATAGGGAAATCATTGAAGAAGCAATCCGGAGAAAAGACACAACAACGAGGCGTATGTTCGAAGATATCATCTTGCAGGAAGAAGAACATTTCTGGACGTTCGATGATTACCTAAGATAAAACTGAAACAGATCTTTTTTTCTTATTTCTTTCTTACAGTAACCTTCCTAGACCTACGTCTAGAGAGTCGCGCAGCGCGCGCGGGTTTCTTCAGGTCTGCTCCATATTCGTCTAGTCAACTCACTTCCAGAGGAGCTCCCATTCGCTGAGGGGCGACGTTGGCGATTTGTTTCTCTGGCCTTCTAGCTTCTGAGGCAAAGAATAGTCGTGTTTCTCCCATTGTCTTGGCTTGGACTTCGCGAACTTTCACCACGAGCGGAAAATCGTTTACTGCTCCACCTAGAACAAGGCAATGTCTGGGAGGAAGCTCCTTCGCTATCATTGTTACGGTCTGCACGTCGGTCATAGTCGCTTTGGAAACGGTTTCTAGGTCGTTTTCATTTGTGAAGTTGAATAGGAAGATGTTGTCAGCTTGTCGATATATGCCCGCATTGATGCTGTCAGGTTGATTGGTAATGAATGTTGGGAATACTCCTAGATGCCTCATCCTCGTTATGAGGTCCTCCCAGTATGTTTCTCGAAGATAGAGGTGAGCTTCTTCAGCAAATAAGAAGACAGCCTGCAAAAACCATTCTTCTAGGAGATGTCTTAGTTTAACCAGTACAAATTCAACAACTATCTGGCGAATTCCGGCTGCTAGGTTCTTCAGATTGAAGATAAGGGCCCCACCGTTTCTACACTTGGTTAGCCATTCCTCGATGGTTGATACCTCTTCAAGATCGTCTGTGAAGAGGTTACTTGATAGCAAGCTCTCGTAGCGGCGAAGAATTGCTTCTCTAATATATCCGTTGGATACACTGTTCATAGCTTCTCCGAGTTTCTTCAGGGTTAAGTTGTTGTTCTCGGCAAGAGTGGACCAGATTCGTCGCAGTTCCCAAGCCGAGCTGGGTGGAAGGTCCAGTACTGAGGAACAGACGCCAAGAAAGACTTTGAGTCCAGTGTATTCCAGAGTTGTCTTGAAATTCTCCCCAGGGTAGAGGATGTGTACTTTGTCAGCTAACTGGTTACCTTCAGATGATCCCTCCAGTCCAACGTATTCGCCGTTCACGTCAAAGACAATACAAATACCTCCCCTCTGAATGAGGCTGAGGAGCAGGAGTTTTGATAAATGTGACTTTCCAGTACCTTTTTTTCCGGTTATAATGTTCAGTTTTCCATCAATTCCCGATAGCGGAAGAGAGACTTCTGCTCCTCCTCTCAGGTTGCCAATACAGATTGAATTCTGGGTCTTCTCGCCGATAAACCGGGTGACTTCCTCATCTGACATTTTTCTAACGAAAGTGCTGGATCTGTTCGGTGTCCAAGACGTGTCATGGCTCAGGGAGCCATCAATGATGGATTTGCGGATCTTGCATCCGAAAACCTTGGCGCTCTTGATATCGTCAATATATGATTGTGTTCCAAAGAGATCGAAGTTCATGCCTTCAATGTTTTTTGTGGAAGTGTCACGCAGAAGATCTTCAAGAAGCCCGGGAATGTTCGCATATCCTGTGTTAATCGCCTGAACTATGAGTCCTGAGGTTGCTGCAACATCTTCCAAGAAGAGATAGTCTCCTTTTCGTATATCTTCTGGAGGACAGGCTACTATGTCAACAGTGTTTCCATCGAGTTTGAGGATTTGCATCAATATCCAAGAACCCCCTCAGGTGGCACGTTTCCTTCTAAAGGACCGAAAATTGTTCGTCTGATATTCGGTTCGGGTGAAGCCTTGAAGCCGTAGGTCTTTCCTATGAATCGATGAATACCAACAATCTCCACCGATGAGAACTTTGATAGCACGTGGGCTAGTCTAAGAGTCTCAGGATAATTCTCATGGAGGCTTTCGCTTGCAAGCAGTTTCCCCCCAATTTCAGCTGTGTTTGAGGATAGTGATCGATCTATGTCGACCCTGAAAGTGTATTTCCCTGGACTGAATTTTGCAGCATAGATGTGTCCGAGGAAAATAAGCTGCCCCATAGCGCATGCTCGGGCTTCTTCATCAACGTCGAGCAAGCTGGGAGCTAGTCGACTGTCAACAAGATCGAGTGAATCGTTCCATAGTGAGAGAGAGGTCTTCTTCGAGAAAGCCAGCACTGAATTCGAGTTGTTTCTCGCCTCTCCTAAGATCATTCTGACTAGAGGGAGAGATCGACTGACTCTTGGCGCTCCAAGTGAACCATCCCATAGCATTATCGTGTCGCTGTTGTTTGTAGCGACTTGATGCTGAAGCCATCTCTCTAGAAGCCCACGAATCACTTCTGACATTTTGTCTAAGGGAGGTGCTGCTCCATGCTCTTGTGAACCAAAGAATGATTCTACCACGTTATCGTAGAGAATTTGCCTGTTTTCATTGGTAATGTGGAAGGGTAATGGCCCATACCGTGTATACTCGTATCGACCATTCTTGGTTTTGACTATTGTTCCACGAACTGCGCAGAGGACGCCTTTCTGTGTCTGACCTAGATCAATATTCGTGGTGTCTATTCCAATTACGGGAGTACTAGTTTTGGAAGGAAAAAGCTTGATCAGTGGAGCCTCATGATTTCCAAGCCTGAGCCGCAGATTCTCACCGTCATCGTTAAGCCACTCAGATGCATGTGGGCCGGGGATTGCGGTCTGACGTACCACTTCCAGTGTAGCTCGACTTAGGTCAAATAAATCGGTTGGTACAGTAGGCAGTAGATCAACTAGCTCCACTTTGATTCCTCCACTAACCTTTTGCCATCGTCAGTTTCAGGATGCTTCTGCGTTCTTTCCTCAGTTCTGCAGGCCTCCTAGGGTTTTATCAGGATGTATTCGTACCCTCTGCGGCTGCTAATCCTTCTGAGAACGCCCTTCTTGGTAAGATCTGTCAATCTTCCCTTCACGGTGCCTTCTGGATAGTGTATCGCGTTTACCTTCATCGCGGCTAACAATCCACCCAATGTTCGAGGCTCTTTTCTTCCCCAATCCGTCGAGAGAAGCTGGATTATGGCGTCTGGGCAAGGAGTTGCAGGATCAATCGAGACGGAGGGGAATGCCTCTTCAGTACCTTGTTGAGTTGGCTCACTGTTCGGCATAGCTGGCTGGTGAGGTGCGTGTCCAAAAGCGTCTGAAGTTTTTGAGACAAGTTCACCAATATTCTGGAAAGTGCTCATCACGTCTTCATGACTACCGGATATCTCTATCTCATTGTTTCCAATTCTGAGACGAATTACGAACCGTTTTTCTTCTGATGACATGATTACTTCAGTCCTCCCGCTATTGCCTCAGCCTTCTTGATTCCAAGAGTCGTTATGTGATACTCGCCTTTTCCAACCTTCTCTACAAGAGTTTCTTCAACCATTAGAGTGACTTGATTGGATATGGTCTTCAATGCTTTTCCAGTAATCTTGGACAGAGTGCTAGCAGACATTGAGTCCACGTCTCTCTTGCCAATTTTGTAGGAGATGCTTGCTCCTAGAAGACAGACCAGGATTGCCTGCTCTGCTGAGAGGTCTCTACGATTGAGTATGATTCCCTCAGGGACAAACTCAACCAGACCGACCAGTCCCTCTGAAAGCTTCACTAAGTCCGGGTTGAAACTTAGCTTTCTTGCCAGGTCGAAAGAAGGGAGAATACTTGAGAGGTGAGTAAGAAATTCCCGTGATACTGTTTCTGGATCGCCTTCAAGGTCCACTTTCATGCTGTCAAGTTCGAAATGTAGTTTGAGCTTTGGATTTTCGTCCATGTTCTATCACGCAGTCCTGATTCTGGGGATCACTGTCTCTTGGAAAGATTTCACTCCGAAAGTTGTTATCCTGTACTGACCTCTTCCAACACGCTCAACCCAGTTCTGGGTAACTAACTCACTAAGCCTAGCAGCAATTGTACTAGGCTTTCCACCAGTCTCTGTCAAGATGTCTGCAAGCGAGAGCGAATCTTCTTCTAGCCTACCAAGTTGGTAACCCACACTCGTCTTCAAGAGGTGGAGAAGAATAGTCTCCCTCTCACCTAGAAGATCACGGGGCAAAGTTGCTATGATACCTTCAGGAGTAATCGCGATAATACCCTCAAGATCGCTCACAAGCTTCTCCAGATCAATATTCAGCACTAGACGATTAGCAACATCATAGGCAGGAAGCATCTTAGACATGAACTCAAGGAAAGCCCTAGTCACTTCGCTTGGATTGCCTGCCAGCTTAATCTCCATTCCTCTGAATCTGAGGAGCAACTCCACATTTCTCTCATCAGACATATCCTCTACGCTCCCTTCTGACCCAGCTTCTGCACAAGTTCCTCAACCATTCGCTTACCAGAACCGCTCAGCCTATACCCCTCACCCTCTCGCAGAAGAGCACCCTCTCGACGCATCTCGCTTAGACGACTACCAAAACCTGGTGAGCCATGACCACTAAGGCTCAGAAGCCTTCCAATCTCTTTTGGCACCATGGGCTCCGGGTCCTTAGCGTAAAGGAGAATACTGATCGCCTCCTTGTTACTCACCCTATCCTTAGCAATAACCAACTGCGGACCTTCAGTCGTAGACTCAATAATACCCTTCAGAGTATTGTCCGTCTCTTCTTTCTCAGAGGTTGTGGGAATCAAACGATCAATCACGGCTGACCACTCAGGAAACGTCTCTAACGCTTGCACAACATCGTCAAGAGTGTCTCCTTCGAATTCGATGTCGCCGTATGGACGGTGAACTCTAACTCTTACTTTCATCGTATCAACCGATACGCGTCGCATATTTAAAAGCCTTACTATAACGTTAGTTTAACGTCAAATTGACGTTAACCGGAAGAAAGGACGCAATAACCAAGCATTGCTAGAAGGACTCATGAAACAGCGCTCCAGCAACAACGAAATCTCTGTTCTATCTCTTTACAGAAACCCTAAAATACGTTTCAAAAAGAATCCACCTCCAACGCGGGGGTGTGGTCTAGCCAGGTATGACACCCCGAGGATTGGATTCAGCTTCGAGGCATAAAGTCGGGCTCCAGAACCGAGAACATCTAGCCGACCACTAGTGTGGGATGAAGATGTTCTGGAGCGTGGCGAGACCCGAATGTCGGGAGTTCAAATCTCCTCACCCCCACCTCTTGGTCACTCGCTACAAGATTAGTTAGAAGAAATGAACCGCTCGATTCTCAACCTTGTATTGACGACATGTAAACGAAGATTCGATCCGCACATACCAGTTCTCTTCCTAACAGTTCTTCTCATCCAATCTCATATGAGAATTCCATGCTTTCTATTCCCAATTCTCACAGTGAGAATGAGAGTGAAGAGAAATCCAACTTTTGACTAGTAACAGAACCAGCGCGCGCTCATTTACTCGAATACGAGAGCTTCCTGCGAAATGGCTCAGTAACTTTGTTACAACGATCCAGGGCCTGTGGACTAAGCTGAGAACAACGTCTTTGACCACAGACAACAGAGAACAATGCAGAAGAGAAATTACTGCTTTATGGCCAGCGTGCCTTTTCTGTTAATCCTCAACTGTGGTTCTCCACCAAAGCTGGCGACATGGCAGTTTGTAATCTCAACTTCATCCCCAACGTGAACTTGGTCTATTTGTCCATTCCAGAGGCTAAGTTTTATCGTGCCTGTTTCGTCAGCGATTCGAATATTGGAGACATAGATCTGGTTGCCGAAACTGGTTACAACTAGTTTTCTGGGAGGTACGTCAACAACCTTGCCATTGACATTTACGCCTTCCATTCCGAATCTGAGTTCTCCAATCTTTTTCTGTCTCTGAATAATCCTTGGTTCAAATTCAGGTTCTGGAAGGCTCTGAGTAAGCCTCTCAAAGAACTCTGGGTCTCTGAGGACTTCAGCCTTCATTGGGAATTGTGAGACCACTTTTTCTCCTTTCGTTATGAGAAAAGTAACAGAATCGTGATCAATGTCTCTACAACGGATAGCTAAATCGGCCTCAGTAACAGGTGTCTTATTCTTCCATGCTTTGGCCAGAGCACTGACCAATAGTTTAGGATCTAACTCATATTTCTTTGAGATTAGAATGATAGATTTCAAAGGAGCCCCGTACAGATTCAGCCTTGACTTATATCTGCCCCTTGAATGTTCTTCGAATGCCCCTGTTCGCGTCTCTACCAAACCACTAATACCTCGCAGGAGCACTATCCTCTAAACGTACACATAGAAACAACATCACTTTTCAAATCTATACCTTTTCCTACGTCTAGACGCTATATCCTCCAATACAGCAGATGCCTAATATTGTACTAGGTATGCTGGCGCGAAGAGCGTGCTCTTTGTTTGAAAGAGCTGAACTCCCTAAAAAGACTATTGATAATGAAAAAAATGAGAAAAAAAGGAATGAAACCGCTATCCTAGAGGTGTAGCTGATTAGAATTTGCGATGCTTTGGATAGCATTCACGACAATATACTGGTCGTCCTTCGGTAGGCTTGAAGGGGACTTCGCATTCCTTTCCACAATCGGAGCAGACTGCTTTAGTCATTGTTCGTGGACCCATAGGACGTCTATCATAACCCATTATTTTCACCTCTATTTGACATGACTATACATAGAATTGATTCCCGAGAAGATACGATCCCTGAAAAACAAC
>JBGOZA010000024.1:0-11628 GCA_041480025.1 Bathyarchaeia archaeon
GTTTTCATCAGAGCACTTCCGATGCCATTCCTTCTCTGTTGTGGTAAAACGGCTAAGGAGACAATGTGACCTGTACACCTGTCTTTTGTGGTGATAAGGTATCCAACAATCTGTTTCTCATTCTCTGCTACAAAGAACGTCGAGGGATTCAGCTTCAGTAGCATTTCGATGAAAAAGGGCGGATAAGGATCTTTGAATGAGATTCTCTCGACTTCACATACCGCTGGAAGATCTTGCTTCTCGGCTCTCCGTACACTGAGACTAGTTTTCAAGTCTAAGCCTCATCTGTTTTCCCTCTCCAATGAGTGTCTTCAAATCGAAACCTGTTGCCAATGCTTCCTTCAGAGTAATCTTGTAGTTTTTTCCTCTTGTGATCTGGAGTTGACTTGGTCTAATGAAAATCCAGTTCTTGCTTGAACCCTTGAATCTTATCGCCAGATACGCTTCACATCCGAAAGTCTGACTGAATTCGAGAAGCTGATGGATTGAATCAGACTCAACGTAGAGAGTTTCAAGATGTGTGGTCTTAACTTCGATAACGAACTGCAGACTTCTCTTCTTACTCCCTGCAATAATGTCTGGGAGAGGCCTCTTTGTTGCAGAACCAGAAGATGGCGCCCTCATGACTGCGAAACCATTCTTCCATAGGGTGTTCACAAGACTGCGTTCAGCATCTATTCCACGGGTCAATTTGTCTAGCGAATGATTAATATCAGATATTAAGGAATCTCATCGACAAGTTCTCAACTATCCCCAAGACACAGGTTATTCAATGAGGATACTCGATTATGATGCTAAGCATGGGGTCCTGAAGGCGCTTCCAGAAGATGTTGACGACCTTTGGGTCCTCTACAACGTGATTCATACAGAGGATTTGATTTACGCTAGAACATCAAGAGAAATAAAGAAAGATGATGAGGGTTCAAGGCCTTCAGAAGGAAAACGGGTGTCTCTGAACATTGGTCTCAGAGTCGACAAAGTGTCTTTCCAGTCAGAAAGTAGTCGTATCAGGGTTGGAGGCTTCATAGTGGAAGCACCTGAGAAATACGGATTGCTGGGAGATCATCATACAGTAAACATCGATCTCAAGCAGGACATAACTATTGTGAAACAAGAATGGCAGAAATATGATCTTGAACGCATGCAAAGAGCGACACAAGAAAGAGGTCCAACAATCATAATAGTGGCTCTCGACGATGACCAAGGTGCGGTCGCAATCCTCCGTCAACATGGGATTGTTACGAAAGGAGAAATCCGGTCCCGTTTGCCTGGAAAGCTTGAATATGACAAAAGAGAAAGAGCGGTCAACGATTACTATTCTGCACTTCTTCAAATCTTGTCAGATGTTTGGAACCAGACGCATGGTTTGATAGCGATAGTTGGGCCTGGATTCTGGAAAGAGGATTTCGCTAGCTACATCCAACAGCATAGACATGACGTTCATGCTAACCTAGTTACTGTGGCCATGGTCAGCGTTGGTGGTACAGCAGGAATTGAGGAGGCCTTGAGGAGCGGTGTGTTGAAGAAGGTGGCGGAAAAAAGCAGAGTGATTGCTGAGACGGAGCTAGTTGACAAGGTGATGGCGAGGCTTGGGAGCCAACGGGGCGAAGTATCCTATGGCCTCGAAGGAGTTAGGAAAGCCACAAGCTTCGGAGCTGTCGAGGAGATCTTGGTTGCTGACCAATTCCTGAGAGAATCGGAAGATGAGGAGAGGCGAGGGATAGAGGATCTCTTGCGTGAGGTTGAGAAGATGGGAGGAAGGGTCTCAGTGATAAGCGTTGAACATGAGGGGGGAAGAAGACTGATGGGCCTTGGTGGAGTTGCGGCTTTACTGAGATTTCGCGTTGAGTAGACTACACCCCATGATCCGTTATTCTCCGACATCTCGCTGTTTTCTGCGTATCCGAAAACTATTAGCTTAGGTAGGGTCACTCAGCATCGCTATAAGGCGATTCCAGCAGTGAACTATTCTCCTCAAAACGTGGTGTTTCTGCTACTTATCGCATGGGCAATCGTCTTCTCTCTTGGAAGATTGTTTCATCTAGAGCGTAGAGGTATTGATGTCAAGCCGTTCTATCTCATGTTCAGGACAAAGCGTTTCAACGACATTATGGTGAAGACTGCTTCAAGACATCCTTCCTTCTGGAAGATGTATGGGAATCTTGGCATCATAGCGTCTGTTCCGTTGATATCTCTCGCAGTTTACACTCTAGCTATGAATCTATATCACTTCGTCTACGTTCCAGATTCCGCTTCGCCAGTTATTCCCGTCGTCCCTGGCGTAACAATAAGTCTCACGTATGTTCCCTACATATTGCTAGCATTTGGCATTGCGGTCACACTGCATGAAGGAGCTCATGGAACCACTGCTTCTGCCGAGAAGATCGGGCTCAAATCATCAGGCATTATCATCGCACCCGTAACTTTCGGAGGATTCGTAGAACCGGATGAGGAGCAATTTGAAAAAGCCAATGTCATGTCGAAACTACGAGTCCTGACTTCTGGCTCCCTCACAAATCTCTTGGCAGGTCTACTTACTGTTCTACTGCTACTGGCTCTGTTTAGTTCTCAAGCAGGTGTTCTGATTACCGCTATTCAGCCCAACGGACCAGCAGCTGAAGCTGGGATACATGACTGGGATGTTATCTACGCTATCGGTCAAATTCCGATAGAGAACTACTCCGCACTGCATCAAACTCTTGCCGGACTTAGGCCAGGCGATGTAGTGCTTGTTGATACTCAAAGAGGCGGATTCTTGTTGACTACGTCCACAAATCCCCAGAATTCGAGCGTAGCTTTTCTCGGAATAACTAGTCTTGTGGGTTACGTCTATCATCCTTTGCGAATAGGAGAATTCTCAACGCTTCTAACCTACAATCTCAACCTTTCATTGGACTGGATACAACTAATAATGATTAATCTAGCTATCTTCAACATGCTCCCCATGTTCCCACTAGACGGTGATGGTTTCGTATACAGTATCTTAAAGCACAAACTAAACAGCAAAGCAGGCGTTGCGCGCACCGCCATCAACATTGTATCTTTTGGGCTCTTAGGTCTGAACATTGCTCTGAGCTTTATAAGATACGGCGTGACCCCCTTCTAGCGATTCATACATGAGTCTTCGCTGTTCCTACTGCGGAAATGAAGCTTTTTACAGTCAACCTTATTCCGGCAACTCATTCTGCCAAAGATGTTATCCAGAAGCCTTAGAGAAAAGGGTTCGAGACAACATCAATCACAACCGGCTTCTAAAACCTGACGACAGAATCGCCATTGCCGTGTCAGGAGGCAAGGATAGTGTATCACTTCTCCACATTCTGGCTCGAATCGAAGACGGGTTCAAGAGGACGGAACTTGTCGCAATCTCCATTGATGAAGGAATCGAAGGGTATCGGGATGAAGCCCTCAACATTGCTGCAGAAAATTCCAGGAAGCTTTGTGTAGAGCATCGAATCCTATCGTTCAAGTCCTTGTTTGGGCATACTATCGACGAGATCGCTGGGGTAATCCAGAAGAAAGGCCAGTTCTCGGTTTGCGCCTATTGCGGAATCCTGCGTAGGAAGGCTCTCAACGTGGCTGCGAAGGACGCGCATGCTTCAGTGTTGGCTACTGCTCACAATCTAGATGACGAGACGCAGTCAATTCTTATGAGCCTCATGAGAGGCAACGTGAGGCTGTTGAATAGGAAATCGGAAGTGCTTGGCGGTTTTGTAAGACGCATTAAGCCTCTTTGTCTTATCCCTGAGCGTGAGATAGTTCTCTATGCTTACTTGAAACCCATTCCGTTTCAGTCTGTTCCCTGTCCGTATGCTAATACCTCTTTAAGAAATGACGTGAGAGAGTTTCTTGACATAGTTGACGAAAAACATCCCGGCATGAAGTTCAATCTTTCATCCGCAATCAATCGATTGCAATTGGCTGAGCATAATGAATCTTCAGGGCTTAGAGCCTACCAATCCTGTGGAGAACCGTCTTCTGGGCCTTTGTGTCGTTCATGTCAAGTGCTACAGGACTTGGGAATCTGCGGATAGCTGGATCGTTCTAAGACCCCGTTTCGCGCGCGTTTTGGTCACTCCTGCCAAAGGTGAAAGCTGAAGGGCACATCTTGCTCAACGGGCATTTCTCGCAGTGCGGGTTACGGGCAACACAGATTTCCCGTCCAAGCTGAATCATCAGGTAGTTGATTGGAAACCAAGTATCTTTTGGAAAGATGGACATGAGGTCTTTTTCTATTTTATCTGGGTCTTTGTTTCTTGTTAGGCCAAGCCTTTGTGATAGACGTCTCACATGCGTATCTACTGCAATTCCATCAACAATGCCAAAGGCGCTTGAGAGCACGATATTAGCAGTCTTTCTTGCCACTCCTGGTAGTCTTAGCAACTCGTCCATGGTATGCGGGACGTCTCCGCCAAACTCTTCAACAATGATCTTGCATGCTTGTTGAATATGTCTGGCCTTGCTATGATAGAAGCCAGTTGACCGTATCTCGCTTTCCAACGCCTGAAGATTGCCACAGGCGTAGTCTTCTGGTGTCGAGTATTTCTTGAAGAGCGTTTGCGTTACTTCGTTGACCTTTGCATCGGTACATTGAGCTGACAGGATTGTTGCTACAAGTATCTCAAGGGGATTCCTAAATGTCAAACCAACCTTTGGGTTAGGATAGAGTTTTCTCAGTTTGTCGTAGATTTCCAAAGCTCTTTTCTCCTGAGGTTCATCAGTCAACTTGGTCACCAGAGTTCCTTCCATAGTGTTTGGGGCGTGCATCTTTTTAGTTTGTATCTTGTTTGCTCTAAAGGTGGAGTGGACAGTGTTGGATATAGTGAAGAATCTTGATGAGCTCGTCGGCAGCGGGTTGTCTCCTTCAACAGTCGAGGCTAGACGAGTAGCTTTGAATCTGATTCAGGAGGCTGTTAGGGTTGTCGATCCAAGAAATCTGATTAAGAATAATATTACACTGAGAGGCAAGTTGTTGAGAATTGCAGACCAGGTCCATGATCTATCACTATATGACAGGTTGATAGTAGTCGGCGCCGGAAAAGCAAGTGGAGCAATGGCAGAGGCTCTTGAAGAGAAACTCGGCGAAAGAATTGACTGTGGTCTTGTGAATGTCCCGTTGGGAACAGCTTACACTCTGCACACTCAATTTATTGAGCTTCAAGAGGCGCAGCACCCAATACCTGATCAAGGTGGTCTCACCGGTGCTATCAAAATAACAAAAATCCTTCAGAAGCTGAATGAAAAAACCCTAGTTATCGTGTTGATTTCCGGTGGGGGTTCAGCTCTCCTCCCTCTCCCCCAAGAAGGAATAACTCTGGCGGAAAAGAAGGCTACTACCGATTTGCTTCTGAAATCCGGCGCCGCAATTGAAGAAATGAACGCTGTTCGAAAGCATATTAGCGCGATAAAGGGTGGTCAGCTCGCCGCTCTAGCTTATCCTGCCACAGTCATATCTCTGATTCTATCCGACATAGTGGGTGATCCTCTAGCCAGTATAGCTTCAGGACCGACAGTACCTGATCCTACAACATACAAAGAAGCTGTAGAGATTCTAGAACGGTACGGTGTCTGGAATGAAATCTCGCAATCAGTGAGAAACTGTCTCAGAGAAGGACTTGATGGCACAAGAAACGAAACTCCAAAACCTGGAGATATTCGATTCGAAAAAGTGCAGAATATTGTCATTGGAAACAACAGGATTGCCTTAAACTGTGCTGCGAAGAAGGCAAGATCTATGGGGCTCAAGACATTGATTCTGTCATCATTCGTTGAAGGTGAAGCACGACACGTAGGCACAGCTATGGCAGGACTAGCGAGAGAGATGAAGTACTCCGGAACAGAGCTTTCCAAATATGATGTTCTGATCGCCGGAGGCGAAACTACCGTTACGGTTGTTGGTCAAGGCCGGGGCGGCAGAAACCAAGAGCTGGCTTTGAGTGCCTCGCTTAAGATAGATGGTATTGACGGCATTGTTATTGTCTCTGTCGGAAGCGACGGCATAGATGGACTAAGCAATCACGCTGGTGCGGTTGTTGATGGATATACTGTTAAGCGAAGTATGGAAGCCAAAATGAACCCGCGAATCTATCTTGCCAACAATGATTCTGATAGATTCTTCTCATCTATACATGACGGAATTGTCACTGGCTTAACTGGGACCAATGTCAATGACATAATGCTCATAGTTAACGTAGCAACCAGTGAATAGCATCTTCAGATCTCATCTGAGCAATAGATAAATGACTGATTTCTGGAAAATCTAGCTAATGTAGGTCATCTTGCGAGCTTCTTTCTCCAAAGTCTCCTTTGTGAAGCCCTCCATCTCTTTCTGAACGTCCTCCATTCTCTTAAAAACACCCATTGCTTTCTCAATCTCTTTGTCCAATGGACCTAAATCAATAGAAATATCAAGAAAATGCTCAAGAACAGTAAGCACTTGCTTGGCTGATTCTGGATCGGGCAGATGACCAATAGTCTCCCCAAGAATACATGCTGCCTCAATATTCATAAGTTCAGCTAGGCCAAGTGTGACTCCTGAAAGGCCTACTATTGGGTTTCCGAAGGGGCTAGCTTCCGCACCTGCCAAGAGCACTCTGTTTAGGAGTTTGCGGTCAGTTGCAATACAGACAGCTTTGGGTTGTTGACCCGCTTTACTACTGTAGCCTCCGATTGTTATGACGGTTTTCACCCCTATGCTCTTTGAATAGTTTAGGATTTTCTCAACTACTTCGAATTGTCCTTCCAAGCTTTGAGCTTGGCTATCACTAGTGCAGAAGACAAGATCATGTCCTTTCGGATTCTTGAAGTAGTGGAACTGTGCTCTAGGTAGCCGTATTCCCCCTCCACGGGTAGTTATCACATGATAGGGAAAATAGGGTGAATAGAGTTCAGCTAGCCGTTTTGCTCCAAGTTGCCGAGACATATAGGCAACGGTTATTTTTCCCACATATCCAAGGCCTGGAAAACCCGCTATTAGAATCGGTTCATTAAGCATGATTTTCATTCTTTGCTTGATGAAGGTTTCCAGAATTAGTTCTCCTTTAGCATTCGTCTATATTTTGAGTAACGGTCATCCGGTGAGAACTTGCCGGGTTGGGGTACCTTCACTTCTCCCCCACACAACGGACATTTTTCAACGTCAAGAGTGTATCTTCCGCATGTTCTGCATCTTCTTAGAAGAAACTTGACCACTTACATCATTCCTGTCCATCACGACGAGTAAACTTGCCCTCGCCACCCTGAGAACTCACAGTCTCTATCGCTGCTTGTACAGCTACGTCGAGTACCTTTTCTGCCTGCTTAAAATTCTCAGCAATAACCTCGATTCTATATCGTGGAGGTCCTATTGTATAGATTTGGACCTCAACACTCTTCGGTTTTCTTGTGTTAAGAGCTTTAGAGAATGCTTCACGTAATACCTCAACCCCATTTGAAGCGGGGCATGTAAGTTGTAGCGTTCCGCGAATCTGTACGTGGCGGGCACGTATCTTGGATTTTGCCACATCCAGAAGGGCTGAAGACCAGTCTGAGGGTATGCCAATCTTTAGAAGAGTTTCCTCTCCTTCTATCACTATTCTCTCTAATCCCTTGTAGATGTTGCCGAATTTGTCTTCGATCAGTGTGCCAATCTTCTGGTATGCTTCTTCTGAGGGAATTTTCATCTTCTCCGCAACTAGGTCCAGAAGCCTGCGGCCGCGGTTTTCCTGCTTCCATTCAAGAAGCTTATCTTTCTTCTCCCTCTCACTGACACGTCGGAGCGACAGGTCTACATGTTTCTTTTCTTGGTCAGTTCTGAGAACCTTCAGAACAGTCTTCTGTCCTTCACGGACGTGCTCTCTTATGTTGCGAACCCAGCCTGAAGAAACCTCTGAGATGTGTAGAAGGCCTTCTACATTGTTGTATTCATCCAACGTAATGTAGGCGCCATACGGCACTATTCGTGTCACTGTAGCAACGACAAGCTCACCTATTTCAGGGAGCTGCGACTGCTCAGAACTCATATGTAGTCCTCAAACAATTGCTTCGGCTACTCTACTCAAGTTCCGCGATTATCTCGCCGCGGAATTTTGCTTGGCCTCCCGTAGGCTCAGCCAGTAATCCGTCACATACATTACACTTTACTATTGATGATACTTTCTGAAAAGTGACTTGTTCGTTCCCGCAATCTGGGCATCTTACTCTGACAAATTTGCTTCTGGGTCGAGGTATTAGATCTGACCATCTTGATGACATTCATCCACCTCTATGATTCCAATTCGAATTTACGTAGGCGGCCAAATGTTCTCTCGAGTTTGTAGCCGCATTTGGCACATTTTAGAAGAACAGCAGCCTTCTTTGTTGTCTTGGCAGTTTTTCTCTGTCTCGGGTCTCGTTGGCCACCATATCCTTTTCGTTTCCTGGTGAGGGACCGTCTATTTCCCGCTGCCATGGGACGGTCATGGCCCTTCTTGTATGTGGAGAGACTGTGATCCGTATGCTGATTGCATTTGGGACAGTAAGTTGTCAGTGTCTTTGGCGCCTTCATTGGACTTCCACCTTTAAGGCAATACCTCTCTTAATTAAACTTTCAGCGTTATCAATTGGAAGAGTGGCGATATCTTCCGCCTTGAATGGTCCATAGATTTTTGTGTTGGACCCAACAATTGATGGGATATCTTGTAGAAACCTAACGATCATTTTCTTGGAAGGCTCGGCTGTAGGCTCTCTGCTGTAATGATAAGGTCGGCCGTTCAGTGCGGATTTTGAGAGGTTTTCGAATTCCTCCTCTATAGAAAAAACGTCATTCAGAATACTCGCTTCTTCTAGTGTGACTAATTCTGGATTTGGCGGCTTAGCTCCCAGAACCAAGTGAAGAATCTTCTTGAACCTTGTATCGATCAATTCAGCTAAGAGTTTTTGTGCTCTAAGTTGTTGTCTTGCTAGAAGTTGAGCAGCTAGACTTCGTTCGTCAAGAATTTGCATTTCGTCCTTTTGCGACCGGATTAGAGCGCTAGCTTCCGAGTAGAAGCTTTTCTGCAGGACCTGCAAGCTGCTGTCTTCTTTCTCTTTTTTCCATGCTTCATAGAGCGTTATATAATTCAACTCTCAGTTCCACACTGTGTCTGTATATTTTCTCAGTCGTATGGCATTATCGGGTTGAAGAATATTAACTATGTAGTTCGAGAGGTCAATCATCAATCAGTTTTGCGGCTTTCTTGCAGAGTAGATAGACCGCTGCAGCCATTGGAATCTCAACCAGTTCTTGATAGTACGGACCAAACACCTCGTCTTCTATCCTGAATGAAGGAGCATCATTAACGAAGACTTGAAGCATTCCTTCCTTGAATGCTACTGCATCTCTCAGTGGGTCAAAGCTTTGCAGTCTTTCTGCTGGGACTTGTACACTCTTTAACCCTGTCTTACCATGCAGTGTTTGTGGTAGCCGGATTAGCCTATGTATGTCAGTCGTCACAACTGTATCGATGAGTGAAGCCTGTTTCCTAGCGGCTCTTGAAGCCAACATCTTCCAGGCTTCTTGGCTTACGTTGCCGGCTTGCCACTGAATGGCCTGTTCCATCGCCTGTAGGATAGTATTTCTTCGTGTACCTAATGATTTGGCTGTGTTCTTAGGGAGGCCGAAGACGTTCTGAAAGTCTTCAACAGATGTCAACGAAAGAATGTCATAGATGCCTCGGGTTATTCGGCCACTCCACCCTAGGTCATCAAGACTAGGTCCTCGCCTCTTTGCTCCTGTGTCTCCAAAACCATGAGACTCTACTTTTATCCCTGTCGCGGTTATGTAGTCAGCAATCTCTCTCCTGCCATCCTGATTCAGAAGTCTTATCTCTGATTCCTCAATGTGTACGTGGTATCCTCTTTGTCCGCTGAAGCAAGTCATGGTTTTTTCAGGTTGGAAACCAAGGTCTGAAGTCAAGAAATCTAGGAGTTTCTCCGCCTCATTCTTAGCAGCATCCAAGCAGTTTTCACAAAGCCATGCTTCCATTTTGAACTTGGTTCCTTTGCAGTTGGAACATATGGCAGGTTTTTCACCTCTACCAGAATTGCCACAGATCTCACATGTCCAGAAGTCATGTTCCTTTTTACACGGTGTGTCCAAATGGTCTGAATCGATATCGAAGACTAAGTCAGCGCCAAGCCAGTTCTTTCTTTCCATAGGCTCGGTTGGGTGTTCATAGTATGCTGAAGAATAATAGACATCTGAAGGAGTAATTGTGGCAATAAATCTCCGAAGTTCATGTGGTGAATTGAAATTCTTATGGCGAATCATCATTTTCTCTTTGTTCAGGATAAATCCAAACTCACGCTGTTCAAGAGATGACGGCGGCATGATTTCATTGCAGTGGGCTTCATAGTATTTGGTGAATATCTCGCGCACAAAGTCTTGTGCTGACACATCAATCTCTTCCTTGTTTGGCGGTTTTCGCTTTTCTGATGTAGTATGAAAGAGGATGTCTAACTCGTCGACAATCTTCATTACCCCCCGGACACAGACCGTGAGTCTTCAGACTATCACAGGTAGGCGGAGTGTATTTTGTCCTTGATCCTCTTTGGCCTGCAATATGTTCTATCTGATAGCGGGTCAAGCTTTCGCTGAAATCAGAAACGGAAGTGTAGATTTTGACTAGATCCTCGGCAGCCATGCCGATATTCAAGAGGAACGATGTTAGCGTGAATCTTCCCATATGGGAAATATGTTGTTCTCTAAGAAGGTTATCATAGATTTTACTGATACATGGCGGATAGGCGTCTGCCACAATAGTCTTCGGCAATTCTTCTGCTCGCATCGCCTCCTTTCTCTGGGCAAGTATGGTCTGAATCTCTTTTAGATGGGACTCAAGGTTTGGAGCGATTTCCTCTAAGACTGTCTTAGGACTCTTCTGAAGATCCATTTCGATCTTCATTCTCACTTGCTCACTCATAAGACGGGCAAGATCATCAACATTAACCACTACTTGCGCGTCATGGGCAGTTCTATTCACAAGCTTCCAGTAATCATCATGGAAGCTCACAGCATTTCTGAGATAATCAACAAAATGGATTGCAAGGAGTGCGGTTTCTCTTCCCAAACGTCGATTTCGACCAGTACGCCACTGCATTGATGTTCTGGCTATTTCAAGAAGTTTCTCCTCTTGTTCTTCCGAAAATAGAAGATGTGCCCTCTTTGACTCGGCAAGTGCGAAGCGCCTGTTGAGATAGGTATCTCCAATACTTGCGACCAGAACCATAGCTACAGCAAAAGAAAGTAGCTCTGCCTCAGTATTCACATAGCCTGTTGGAGAGACTATGCCCACGATCAGAGCTTCCTCTATCCGATCTTCAGCCCGGTCTACAATTTGACCGAATGCTTCGGCGTTAAGTTCTTCAAGGGTCAAGTCGAGCGATCTTATGTGCTCTGATGCCTCCTTGGTAAACGGATACTTAGCAAGATCTTGTGTCGTAAGAGGCATCTCAACCACTAGCTCCAAACGCGATTGTTTCTTTCGAAAGCAGCAAATATATATCCTGTAGTGTTTAGCACATTGGATTCTTCAGAGGGTTGAGAAATGCCATTTCCAAAGGTTAAGGATTACCATAAGCCAGGACAACCACTTGTCCCGACCTGCTATGGCGTGTTTTTTTCCTTGGTTA
>JBGOZA010000025.1:0-11451 GCA_041480025.1 Bathyarchaeia archaeon
CAAGCCTTCAGCCGCTGAGACATAGGCTATTCTCAGTCTTTCAGGGCTCATTCCAAGTTTCTGCAACATTCCTTGAAGTGCCTCTATCCGCGTCTTCATTTTCCAGTTTCCAGATATGTAGTGGCAGTCGCTTGGTAGATGGCAGGCACCTACTAGTACCATTCCTGCTCCCAGTCTGAGAGCTTCGAGGACAAAGTCCCTGTCTACGCGACCGGAGCACATGACTCTGACTGCTCTTATAGTCGGTGGATACTCGAATCGGCTTGTTCCAGCCAGATCTGCTCCTGCGTAGCTACACCAGTTGCACAGGAATGCTAGTATCTTCTTCTCGGGCGCTTTCTCTAAGGCTGCGCGTACCTGAGACACTATTTGTTCGTCTGTGAAGTGCATTTGTGTTATTGCATCTGACGGGCATTCTGCAACACATGTTCCACATCCGTGGCACGTTGCCGGGTTTATTGTTGCTGGTTTTCCAGCTGGTGCTGATGGAGCGGTGTATGGACAAGCTTCTACACATATTCCGCATTTTGCCTTGGTATTTCGACATTTCTCAGGATCTACTATAGCAACAATTGGTTCGATTTGCCATTTCTGCTTTGACAAGATTGTAGCTGCTCTTCCAGCTGAGCCGCTTCCCTGACATACACTGTAGGGTATATCTTTCGGTCCTTGGCATGATCCTGCCAAAAAGATGCCGTCCACCGGCGTGTCTATGGGTTTTAGCTTAGCATGTGATTCAAGGAAGAATCCGTCTGAACCCCTTGTAACATGCAAAATACGTGAAAGATCATCGCTACCAGCTGATGGGATCGCCGCATTACATAGTATGACTAAATCAGCGTCAACCTCCAGTGGGGCACCCAGGTCTACATCTACTGTCCTAATCGACAGGTTGTTTGTCTTCGGATCTTCCACAATCTCCGAAGGCTTTCCTCTTATGAAAGTGATTCCGAGGTCTCTGGCTCTTCTGTAAAAATCTTCGAAACCCTTGAAGGGCGTCCTCATGTCAATGTAGTGAATGTATATCTCAGTGTCATGTTCATGCTCTTTGATCAGTATAGCCTCTTTGATGGCGTACATGCAGCAGAATCCCGTACAGTATTCGAACTTGTTGATGTCTCTTGAACCCACACATTGAATGAATGCTACTCTCTTTGGTGTTTTGCCATCTGAGGCTCGGATAACGTGTCCTCCAGTCGGTCCTGCAGCATTTATTAGACGTTCAGCCTCGAGAGCTGTTATCACATTCGAAAACTTACCGTACCCATATCTCGGATCGTCGCTTGGATCATACATATCATTGCCAGTTGCCACCGTTATTGTTCCAACCTCGATTTCAACTTCTTCAGGCTTCTGATCCATGTCGATGGCCTGTCTAGCTCCGCACGCGTCGACGCATTTGAAACAGTCAATGCAGTGGTCTTTGTCTACTGTGTAGACAAGTGGTACCGCTTGCGGGAATGGGACGGAAATTGCTCTTCTAGTTCCCAGATTCATCTCCCACTTGTTTGGGTATTCGACTGGACATGCGTCCATGCACTCACCGCAGCCAGTACAGTTCTTCTGTATAACGTACCTTGGTTTCTTGTTTATCCTGACTTTGAAGTTTCCAACGTAGCCATCGACGTTTGTGACTTCTGCGTAGCTGATTATCTCAATGTTACGGTTTCTGGCCACTTCCACCATCTTTGGCCCCTCGATGCAGATGCTACAATCCAGGGTGGGGAAGGTCTTGTCGAGTTGAGCCATGTGGCCACCGATGCTTTCGTCTTTCTCGACGAGGTATACCTTGAATCCCATGTTGGCCATATCAAGAGCCGCATTGATCCCGGCTATTCCTCCACCTATGACCATTGCCTTGTTTGTAACAGGCACTTCAAAAATGGTCAGGGGCTTCAGGAGACGGGATTTGGCAACGGCCATTTTGATTATTTCTTTCGCTTTTTCCGTAGCTTCGCCTTTGTTGCTTGGATGGCACCATGAACAGAATTCTCTGATATTCGCCATCTCGAAGAGGAAGGGATTCAATCCAACTTCTTGGACGCATTTTCTGAATGTCGGTTCGTGCATACGAGGAGAACATGCAGCTACGATTACGCGGTTTAGGTTGTGATCTATTATTCCTTTCTTTATCTCGTTCTGTCCAGGGTCAGCACATGTGTATCTGTTTTCTTTGACATATGTGACGTTAGGCAATGTTCCCGCGTATTCTACAAGCTGGCTTATGTCAAGGGTCCCAGCAATGTTGAGGCCGCAATGGCAGATGAACACTCCAATTCTAGGTTCTTCATTCTCTTGAAGATTCTTAGCTTCACTCATCTTGTTTTCCTCCTATGCTGGAAGGTTGCTAACAGCCTCCCTTGCCTTCAGCATCCTTTTGGCAGATAGTTCCCTACGGACTCCTTCTACAGACGTTAACTTCTCAAGAGACTTGTTCCAAGCACCTGATTTGACGTCTGTGTGATTAACAGAAGTCCTTGTAACCTCCAACGCTTCAGGTTTAGGACAGACATTGACACATGCTTTGCAGTAGATGCAGAACTCATTGTTTGGATAGACTTTTCCGTTTTCTAAATATAAAGCGCTCACAGGACATACATCAAGACAATCATGGCAGTTTTCAGGGCATCTCTCTTGATATATCTTAATGTTTCCTTCGAGGAATTTGCCAACTCTTATCACATGAGCTGGACAGGCCGCTTCACAAACTTTGCAAGACGAACAATGAGCCTTGTCAACGGAGACAATGGTCCTCTGGGGTGCCGTGTCCGATGAGGTTCTAATACCCTTTTCAACAGCCTGTTCGCGAGTGATGGGTTCGAAACGAACTGAAAGTACTTCTAGAGGACATTTTTCCTCACATATCTTGCAGCCAGGATCACAGCCGTCGCTGTTGATAGTAATGTTTCTTATGAGTTCTGGGTAGGCATCTTTCTCAGTGGCTGGAAGATGGCTCTTGTCATCTACGGTAACTGTGATGGCTCCGAAAGGACACATTGAGGCACAGATGGCATGATAATCACATTTCTCAAGATCAACGTCGACAATCGGAGCTTTGGCTTTGCCATCAGAACTCTTTATTGAAGATTTTAGAGAAATTGCTTCACGTGGGCAGACGACTTTGCACACGTCACATCCTTTACAAATCTGTCTGTCCACTGTTAGGCTGAATGACTTAGCGTAAAGAATCTGACTTATCGATAAACTCTCGTTGCTTTCCTTCTTATATCGCTTAAGAGGCAATCTAATCATACTCCTCCCAATGGGGAGAGGAAAGGTATATTGCGGGCTATTTCCTACCCTTTCCATTATATACTTTGCCATATTCTCCGGTGGAACGCGTATGAGGGTTCAGGTTCAGTATCTAGGTCCAATACGGCTTCATTTGAACAAGAAGACAGAGGAAATCGAACTTGGAGAAAAGTCATCTATCCTTGATCTTCTCGTGCTGCTAAGTCACAAGTATGGCGACTGGTTCAGAAAAGAGATTCTGGACGATAAGAAGCAGAATATCGCTGAAGGAATGGTCGTCACGATAAATGGGAGAGCAATTGGTCAGCTTGGGGGAATGTCGACTTTGCTGAAAGATGGAGACGATGTTGTCCTTCTTCCATTCTTCGCTGGCGGAGGCTAATCCATACTTAGAACAAGATGAATTCCAGTCATCTCTGCGTATTTCTCAGTCAAGAATCTGAAACTACGTAACCTCTGGAGTGAGGAATAGTCTTACAGCACGGTCACTGACTTAGCCAGATTCCTAGGTTGATCCGGGTCTAGCCCTTTCTCGACTGAAGAATAGTAAGCCAATAGTTGCAGAGGGACTGAATACGGAATCGGTGTCAGAATTTCTGGTATGCCACCTGGAATTGGCACATAATCATCCGCTAGTTCCATCATTTCTTTGTCTGTTTCGTCAAGTATACATATGATACTTGCACCTCTAGCCTTCATCTCCATTATATTGCCAATTACAGCCTTCCTCGTCGAATCCCTTGGACAAATGAAGACTACAGGAAATCCTTTTTCAATGAGACTTATCGGCCCATGTTTGCTCTCTCCAGCAGGGTAGGCTATTGATGGAATATAGGCAAGTTCAAGAAGCTTGAGCCGTCCCTCCAAAGCCGTGGAATTACTGATTCCTCTTCCAAGGAAATAGAAGCAACGGGAATCAGAGTATTTCTTCGCAATCTCTCGAACACGTTCTGCTTGATCACTGATAATCTTGCCAACCATATCAGGAATCAAAGTAAGTTTAGCTTCAAGTTCATCGATAGTATCTTGCGACACTTTCCCCCGTATCTTGGACAGACGAAGTGCAAGTTGAGCCATAACGATAAGTTGACCCGTGTAGGTTTTAGATGCAGCTACACCTATTTCTGGACCAGTCTGTTGACAGACATAGGCTCTGGAAACACGTGTTAGAGTTGAACCCAGAGTATTGGTTAATCCCAATATTGTTGCAGCATGGGAACGAGAATGATCTAGGGCATGAAGAACATCAGCGGTCTCCCCTGATTGGCTCAGAGCTAACACAGTGCTCTGAATTCCAACTGCACCACCATATTGATCTATGAATTCCGATGCTATCACCGGAATGGTGGCAAGATTACAGAGGCTGGAGAACATATAGGAACCTGCTAGGCAAGCATTGTAACTGGTGCCGCAGGCAACTAGGTATAGTTCTTCAGCTCGATCCAAGAAGGTTGCAATAAGGTCAAGGTAGTTCCTTTGAAGACGCAGAGCGTTTCTCAGTGTCTCAGGTTGTTCGTAGATTTCTTTGAGCATGAAGTGTGGATAACCCTTCTTCTGCGCCATCTCCATTGTCAGAGACAGCTCAGTCAGCTTCCGAGATACCACGGAGCCGTCTTCAACTCTCTTAACAACCAAGCCTTCTCTTGAGAGGATAGCCATCTCGCCGCTCTCAAGGTAGACAACCTTGTTAGTATGAGGCAATAACGCAGGTATATCTGAGCTGAAGAACAGACCCTTGTCAGATACTCCAATTATCAATGGACTTTGGTTTCTGACACATATGATCTTGTCCTTTTCATCAGCTGAAAGAACGGCAAGAGCGTAGGAACCCTCAAGCTGTCTGACAGCGGTTCTCACCGCGTCCTCAAGATTGGCTCCGGCTTTGATTTCTTCTTCTATTAGATGTGGAATCACTTCAGTATCAGTTCTAGAAACGAATTTGTGCTCCTTGTTTAGCAAGGCTTCCTTCAATATTGAGAAATTCTCAATTATCCCATTGTGAACAACTGCGATTTTCTGAGAACAATCCGTTTGGGGATGCGCGTTAATCTTGAGTGGTGCACCGTGCGTTGCCCATCTTGTGTGACCTATACCGATGCTCCCAGGTAAGTCATCCAGGTTCAGGATCTTATGGACTTCGTCGATTTTTCCAGCATCTTTCTTCAGGAAAAGGTCTTTACCATTAATGGTTGCTTCTCCCACTGAATCATAGCCACGATATTCCAGTTGCTTCAATCCAGAGTGAATAATGGGAGCTGCATTGCCTGATTGTAGAAGACAACCAAAGATTCCGCACAAATGAGTTCGCCAAATGGATGAATCGGGAGGAGAACCATTAAAGAGTTATGCAACAATACTCAAATGACTGAGGAAATTAGGGGAAGATGCATTGGATAAGATTCGCTTCGGAGTTATCGGCACAGGGTTCTGGGGGAGAAACCATGCTCGGGTTCTTTCAGAATTGCCTGAGACCAGCTTAGTTGCAGTCTGCGATGTAGATCCTGTGCGGGGACAGAGTATTGCCAAGAAGTTTGAGACTCAATGGTATCAGAAGTATAGTGATCTTCTGCGAGTAGAAGATGTTGACGCTGTCTGCATATGTACGCCTACGACTACCCATGCCGCGATAGCTCTTTCGGCTGCGGAGAATAGGAAGCATCTACTAATAGAGAAGCCTATCGCAGCAAATACGGTGGAAGCGGAGAAGATTGTGGAAACTTGTGAATCTCTAGAACTTAAGACGATGACAGGGTTCATAGAACGTTTCAATCCTGGAACACGTAGACTCAAGGAGCTCATTGGGAAGGGCGTCTTGGGAGAGGTGGTGCTTGCTTTTGCGAGGCGTCTGAATAGGTGGCCAGAGAGAATAGGTGATGTGGGAGTTGTCAAAGACTCGGCTATCCACGACTTTGATCTGATGAGGTTTCTCTTCGAAGAGGAGCCAGTCTCAGTGTTCGCTAGGGCAGGTAGTATAGGACATAGATTTGAAGACTATGCTGAAGTGATGATGCGATTCAGTGGGATTAAGACAGGATTCGTAGAAGCAAATTGGTTGACTCCGCATAAGATCAGAACATTTAGTGTAACCGGAAGAGAAGCGATTGCTGAAATGGACTTCATATCTCAGCAGATCGTCGTTGAGACTGTCTCAGAAATAGTCACAAAGAAACATGAATGGAGAGAGCCTTTGAAACTTGAGCTTGAACACTTTGCTAACGCGATTAGAGACGGAAGTATGCCCGATGTCACTGCGCGTGATGGTCTCAGAGCATTGGAGATCTGTGAAGCGGTTCTTCAGTCATCAGTTACGGGTGAGATTGTTAGTTTCCCTCGGCGAGACAAGTGAAATCAAGGCAATGCTAGTTCTGATTGCGGAGACGGTTCTTTCTGAGAAGTCTCTGGTAGTAGTCCTTTCAGACTGTCTACCAGCATCTTCATGAACTCCTCATATTCCTCTTTTGACACAGAATTCTGCCTCAGCTTCATGTTCTCAGCTTTCAAGCCTTCGATGTCATCTTTCAGCTTTGATAGGCTTGTCTCCAAAGAATTCGATTTGGATTCAGCTTCAGACACCTTCTTGTAGACAATATTGAGGAGTTCCCCTATCTTTTTGATGTAGTCTTCCATTTCCTTTATTCTTACAGACTGAGCCATCTTTCCAAGCCCTCGTCCGCAACTTGTATCACTATGAATTTAAGGCTTCTTCAGCTTCCATCTACATGGGAGGAAGCCATGTGCCAGAGCCATTTAGAGAAGGCGATTTTGTGGAAAGCGTTGAAGGATACATCTTCGACGTTAAAGGGTTGATTCATCCGCCGGACAGAGTTGTGGCATATGTTCGTTATGTTCCCTGTGAGCTTGGAGAGAGAGCTAGAAACGGATCAAAATATAGAAAAATCTATGATCTATCTGACCGGTATAATTTCTTGAGGAAGACTCAGCCCACCTATATTGTCAGTGATCCCGTCTTCGGTGATGAAATCATTGAGGTCCCTCGCAACAAGATTGTGAGACATTATGAACCTAAGAGAATGGCGAGGAGACTTCTAAGAAAGGCTGTAACACCTCTTGAAAAGAAGACGGCAGAGATGATATCTCGAATTTCTGAAGCAGCTTCTGTTTCAATTGAATCATTTGGAGTCTCTGGCTCGCTGCTTATCGGCTTACCTGGTCCAGGATCTGATATGGATATTGTGGTCTATGGATCAGCCAGCTGTAACAGGGTCAGATATGAGTTGAAATATCTCTTGAGCAAGGATGATGATTTCAAACCGTATGGTGAAGAGAAAATAAGAGAATTGTATGAACAACGTCAGCGCGAGACAGGAATCTCATATGAGGATTATGCTAAATGCGAGCGTAGAAAAGATTTCCAAGGTCTATTCAAGGGAACAGACTTCTTTGTGAGATACGTCAAAGAGGCTTCTGAAACATGTGAAGAATATGGTTCAACGCGATACAGTCGTTTGGGTTATGGAAGGCTTGAGGCAGTTGTCACAGATGATTGTGAAGTCATTTTCACCCCATGCACCTATCCTTTGCGGAACGTAGAGCTGGAAGGCTTGAATGTTCAACCTCCTCAAGAAATAGTGTCTTTTCGCGGCCAATTCTGTGAGCAGGCGAGGAAAGAGGAACATGTGATTGCTCAGGGAAAAGTTGAGTTATGCAAGAAGCTTAATGAATCTTATACGAGACTTATCTTAGGAAACACGCAGCGAGACTTCATGATATTCCACTAAGGAATTGTTCGAATAATGGACACTTATTTCGACCGTGATTTCGTTGAGACTCCTGAGGGCTTCCTTTTCTGCGTCATAGGATGCGTTCATCCCAAGGACCGTGTGATAGCTTATCTGAAATATGTGCCTGATGTGGCAGGAAAATGGGGCAGAGAGCAGCGAAGATTTAGGAGAACGATGCAGACTTACTCGATCCCGCAGGTTCTCAGCAACATAGAAATGTTGAAGCAAGATTACCCACAATATGTCTTCAATTCACGCATCTTGAACATAATGATGTCTGCTGTCCCCAGACGGCTCGTCAAGAAGCATTTCAAACCCAGGGAGCGGCTGTCTCAATTGTTGGTGTCCAGTGTCAAGGATGACTTGGAAAAGGGTGTTGTGGATTTGGTTAACGAGTTGAGCCAAGACTCTGGGGTTGATAGATCGTCTTTTGGCATCACAGGGTCAGTTCTCACAGATATTCACCACGTGGATTTCTCAGATATAGATATCACAGTTTACGGATTAGGCAATAGCACTAAAATCAAGAAAGCAGTCAAGTCAAAGTTCAATGATCAGTCCTCCAACGTCAAGCCGCTTAATGGCGTCGCCTACTCCCGAACAGCTGCAAGGTGGATACAGAACTACGGTCTCTCTTCCGAAGAGGCTAGCTGGTTCGCGAGAAGAAAATGGAATAGAGGAATCTTCAGAGACCGCCTTTTCTCTCTGCATCCAGTGCTGAGCGCCAGAGAAGTCAAAGAGAAATATGGTGACAAACGGTTCTATCCATGCGGAATCGTTGAGGGAGAAGCTCTGATAGTAGATTCAACTGAATCCGTCTTTTTGCCCAGCAAATATAGATTGAATATTGTCAAGATCAAGCCTCACCTCGCTTTCAATATTGAAGAGATAGTTTCGTATGAAGGCTTCTACAGCGGAATCTTCAATGTTGGCGATTCAGTTACTTTTAGGGGAAAGCTTGAGAAGGCAATAGACAGGAATACGCGAGAAGAGAAGTGGCGAATCCTGATAGGTTCTATAGAAGCTGAAGGATGCGATTATATACTGCCTAATCTTGACAACCATAAATCTCGTCTAGACGACGACAGGTGAACCTATCGTGCCCAGATATAGAACCCTACAGGTTATGGGGCCCGAGCATGAATTCTCGCTGGTCGATGAGGAGCTTAAGGTCAAACCTATCGTTGACAAGATTATGAAGTCGTTAGCAGGCAGAATTGTTAACAATATCTGCAAGGAAGGCTTCTGCTTTGGCAAAGAACTTCAGGCACATGTGTCAGAAGTTAAGGCTAGCATCCCTTTTGAGTCTCCCCTACGTTTCGAGGAGACTATGCAGAAGGCAGTCAGCTCATTGGAGGAGATAGTTCAGAAGAGATTTGACGCTTATCTGCTTGGAACAGGTATGCACCCTTTTCTCCTGCTGAATGAGACAAGAATATGGCAGCATCGAGATCGAAGAATCTATGATGCTTTAAGCCAGATCTTCAATATGAATCAACATGGATGGCTGAATATCCAGAGTTTTCAGCTGAATCTACCATATCGAAGCGAGTCTGAAGGAATTAGGCTTCACAACTTGATAGTGAACTTGATCCCCTATCTCCCAGCGATATCCGCTTCCTCGCCCATATACGAGTCAAGAGTTGGACGATTAAAAGACAATAGATTGCACTTCTATGGAGTAAGCCAAAAAGAAATTCCGTCAATAACTGGTGATGTTGTACCAGAATACATTGCTTCTTTTGATGAATATCAACGACGGATAATTTCAGCGTATACTTCAGAACTGAAGAGGGCAGATGCACCTGCATTATTGTTAGGCAAAGAATGGATCAACTCTAGAGGAGCAATATTCAGATTCGATCGCAAGGCCATAGAGATTCGTGTAATGGATGAACAAGAATGCATCAAAATGGATGTTGCACTCAGCTGCTTCATAAGGGCTGTCTTAAGAGGATGGATGGGGAGCGAGTTCAATCATCAGCCCAGAGACGTTTTGATCAATAATTATCAGGCAATTGTTAAGGATGGACTTGAAGCAGCGGTAGATCATCCAGCGGGGAAAAATGCTAGAGAAGTGTGTCTCAGTCTTCTAGACACTGCGAATGACAATGCCACAACCGAGGAGAAGAAGTATCTGACTCTGATTGAAGACAGAATTGCCAGAGGAAACCTTTCCAACCTGATCCTTAGAGACGTAGTCATATTCGCCTCAGAACGCAATTTCCATGATTCTGTGGCTGAAGTCTACCGAAGACTTATCAAATGCCTACAAAGCAATACACCGTACTCCTAGACAAGGGCATCCTAGTTTGAAAGAAACAGCAAGACAGATGGATTTCATTTCAGTATGCAGGGACTGCAGGAGCAAATGCTGCAGGGGGGCTCGTCCTCCCCTCTCAAGGAAGAGAGCTTTGATAATCTCACAGTATCTGAGTGAAAAAGGATCAGATCTATCCGTCCATGTTGGACCCTACTCTTACCCTGAGGAGTATTCGGATGGATATTGCACTCTCTTCGACCGAGGAGAAGGTTTGTGCCGAGCTCAGACAGTGAAACCGGAAACCTGTATTGCTGGACCAATCACATTTGATATCGATCGCTTAAACAGTGTAGTTGAATGGTACCTGAAACAGGAGAAGATTTGCCCTTTGGCTGGTGTGATGGCTAGAAGCCCGAAAATGCTGGACAAGCATCTGGACACTGCCAAGAAGGAGATTATGTGCCTTATTGAGGAGCTCCCCAGAAACGAATTGCTAACCATATTGAGAATAGAAGAGGAGGACACGTTCAAAGTAGGTGAGGACCCTCTTCCAAGAGGTGTTGCTCTAAAACTCGGGAAGTCTAGTCAAGCAAATAGACAAGAGCAGAGACAACGCAACCATAGTTGTCCATAGGAACTCTTAGAACCTCGATCCTGTAAGTGATACTGCTGAGCACTATGTGCCGTATTTTGGCCATCTCCTGTATTTTCCATTCGAGAATTTCTTTCAATGCGTCTTCGTCCATGTATCCGTGAGCTTCAGCGACTATTCCATAACTCATGTCAGAGGAGAAGCCGTAGGCGATTCCTGCTCCAATGGTTGTTCCTTCATCTCCATCCATTCGAGCCATAACTGCATGTGTTATTGAACCGACTGGAATGTCTTGCAGTTCAACTTGAGCGCATTTTCCTGGGAGGATTGAACTGACTGTAACAATATTGCATTGAGCAATTCTTGCTCTTTCAAGCGCTAGGTCGAAAGCGTTCAGTTCGGAAACTGGGCTAGTCGCTTTTCCGCTTGTGATGAAGAATCGCTTCGGAATCATATTGGCCCTATTCACCATTAATCTGGCAGTACCCAATTGCTCTCTGAAATAAAAACGTTGAGATAATCAGACAATCGTCTCTTCAGTTCTTGGCTAAATAGTCAATTATTTTTTTGTAGATATCGGTGTCCTTTCTATCTTCCTCTCC